>JAYTIO010000322.1:0-6977 GCA_043731805.1 Pedosphaera sp.
TGCCGCCGCTTGGCCCCGGCGAAGCGTGCGCGCGGGTTCAAGCGCGACGGTGCCTGCGGGAGGCCCGCGAGGAAGGCCGCCTCCGCCGCGCTCAAATCAGCGGGCGGCTTGCCGAAGTAATGCCGCGCCGCCGCGTCGCAGCCGCCACGAAGATTGCCGTAGTCGAGGCGGTTCAAGTAAGCCGCGAGGATGCGCGGCTTGTCCCACTTGCGCTCCAGCCGGAGCGCCTGCGCGGCCTCGATGAGCTTGGTGGCGAACGTGCGCGGACGCGGCTCGGCCAGCTTCACGAGCTGCTGCGTGAGGGTTGAGCCACCGGACACGACGCGTCCATTGCGGGCAAGCTGCCAGGCGGCGCGCAAGGTTGCCCGCCAGTCCACGCCGTTGTGACTCCAGAAGCGCTGGTCCTCAGCGGCGAGCGTGGCTGCCATGAGCACAGCGGGGATCTCCCCTTCAGCCGCGGGCCGGGAGAACTGCTCCCGCCCATCGCGAAGCTCTCGCAAGGTGCGCCCGTGGCGGTCGTGAAACTCCCAGCCGGGCGTGGATGTCTCGACCAGTCCACGCGGAAGGGGGACGCATTCAATTGCCAGCCACAGACCCGCCGTCACGACGAACACGGCCAGCGCACCGCGCAACAGCCACACAGCGAGACGCTGAGTCCTCAAGTTCCGTGGTTTTGGTTGAACTCGGGTCGGCATCGCCTCACTCCGCCTGCACCCGCACCGAGCCGCTCAGGCCCACGCGCTCGGGTTGATACATCGCCTCGACCTTCGCACTCGGCGCGGTCGCGTCCCCGGCGGCGCGGACGCGGGCGAGGTATTGGATGACGTGCGTGCCCTCGGGCAGGTGGTTGCGGAAGTAGAGCATCCGGTCCTGGCGCAGCTCGCGGTGGTCGGCCCACCAGCCGGCGCGGACGGCGGACGCGCCGCGCGTCTGGTCGCTCTTGAACTCCGGCGTCACCGCTTCCAGCACGGCGGGCAGCGGGTCTTCGATGGCCACCCACTCAGCCCGCTCCCGCGCCTCGACGCGCAGCGTGACGAGCACGCGGTCGCCCACGCGCCAAACACCCGCGAGCGGCTTGTTCTCATCATCTAGCCGCTCGTGCGTGCGCGTGACACGGAAGCCCCGGTCCAGCGAGGCCTGCTCCAGCTTGTCAGCGCGCGACTCGACGGTGAGTTGGGTGAACAGCGGCTTCCGGTCCGGGTTCGTGAGTGAGAGCTGCGGCGAGTTGGTCGGTGAGAAGGAGAAGCCCTGCTCCAGTGCCGAACGCAGGCCAAGGGCGAACGGTTGCCGTGTCGCCGCAAACTTCAACTCACCCGCGACGGCCCCGCTCTCGCGCTCGATCGCATCCGCATAGGCGACGAGCGCGAGCAAGGCCCACGCGTTGCCCTGCGTCGTGCCCCAATGCGCGGCGCGCTGACCCCGCAGGAGTTCGGTCGCGAGCCGGTCCACGAAGGGCGCATCGGGCTGGAGCTTCACCCAGGCAAGCAGTTGCAACGCCTTCTCCCGGGCGTCGCAGCCAAACCAAGCGCCCCGCGATGGGCGCGCCGGAGTCTTTCCGTTGAGCAGCTCCTCGACCATCGTGCGCGGCCCCTCCGCGTGCAGCACCGCCAGCGCGAGCAACGCGCGGTCCTCCGGCGTGAGCCAGTCCCGGCGTTGAAAGAGAACTTCGTGATGCGACGCCGCCGGCTTGCCCGCGCGGGCCAGTGTGTAGAGCGCGAGGCAGCGCTCCGCCAGTGCGCCCGAGTCGGTCACGGTGCCGCTGCGGTCCAACTGCTGGCGCAGCCACTCAAGCAGTTTCGTGAGCGCACGCTCCGGCACGGGCACGCCTGCGTCGCGAGCCAGCACGAGCGCCAGGCCGCCATACGCGCTGCCCCAGAACTGCGGCTCGCGCCCGCCGGGCCAGTAGCTCAGGCCGCCGTCGCCCGTCTGCATGGACAGCAGGCGTTGCACGCCGGCGGCGATGGCTGCATCAGGCTGCGTGGCCATGCGCGCATCGCGCGGCAGCAGGTCCGGCACCTCCCGCAGCACGAGCCACGGCAGCGTGCTCGAAGTCGTTTGCTCCACGCAGCCATAGGGATAATGGAGCAACTGCCGGATGCACTCGCCCAGCCCGATGAGCTGCGAGCTGGCGACGCGCACGGTCACGGAGCCGCGTCCCGCGAGCACCTTCGGGTCAAGCCCGTGCAGCAAATCTGCGGCGGCATTGGTGGTGCGGGAGAAACGCACCTCACGTCGCAGCGGCGCAGGATGCGTGATGAGCAGCGTGGACTCCACCGTGTCCGCGAATGGCGACGATCCTGTGCCGACGAAGCGTGCGCGCCAAACCCACTTCGCCGCGCCGTCTGCTTGAATCGCGACTGGAAAGTCCACCGGCACCGCGGCGTGCGCGGCGACCATGACGCGATTCGTCAGCCGCAGCGCGCTGGCCAGTGAGTCGAGCTGCAACGTCACTTCGACTTCACCCGGCAAATCCGTCTTGTTCAACGCCACTGCGCGGGCGACGAGCTGGTCGCCGACGTGTGCAAAGCGCGGCAGCGACGGCTCCAGCATGAGTGGCTTGTTCACCTCGAAGGCCGCCGTGCCGCTGCCGAACTGCGTGCGGCCCGCGTGCGCCACGGCGCTGACGCGATAGCGAGTGAGGTTGTCCGGCGCGGTGAAGGCCGCCGTGATTTCACCGCGCGCGTCGGTCAGCAGCGACGCGCTCCAGAAGGCCACCGGCTGGAAGTTCCGCCGGACTGCCTCGCGCCCGCCGCCGCCGATGAAGTGGCCCTTGTTCTGGAAGCTGCGCAGCTCGGGGTCCTCCGGCAACAGCGTGGGCAGCGAGATGTCCGTGCGCACCGCGAGCGGGCGCGGCTGATGAAAGAACTCGAACGGGTCCGGCGTGGCGTAACCGGTGAGGCTCAACACGCCTTCGTCCACCGCGTAGAGCGTCACCTCCGCGCCGGGCACCGCACGGGCGACGTGGTCCTGCACGGCGACCTTGACGCTCACGGGCTGGCCGGGCCGCACGTCCGGCGCGGCGGGCATCACGCTGACGTCGAGCCGGTGCTCCGGCTGCTCGATGCGGAGCTGGCAGTAGCCGATGCGATACTCCGGCTGCGGGAATTGTCGCGGGCTGTCGGCGTGGCCCCGCAGCAGCAGGACGCCGACGAAGACGTTCGGCGCGTCGCCCGGCTGCAGCGGGATGCGGAGCACGGGCGCATTGCCGACTAGGTTCGTGGTCCACTCGCGCCGCACACCGTCGCGCTCGACGGTGACCAGCGCCACGCCATTGATGGGGGTCTTGACGAGCACTGTCGCGGTGTCGCCGACGCGGTAGCTCTTGCGGTCGGGCACCAGCTCGACCTGCACGTCGTTGCGATAATCCCACGCTAACTTGCGCGCGGACCTCGGCTCCGGGTTGGTGACGTGGAAGGGAATGGCTGTGAGCACCGCGCGTCCGGCGGCATCGGTCGCGCGGGCTTCGAGGAGGTATTCGCCGGCCTCGGTGGGCGCGGGCAGCAGCGCGGGCGCGGCTGCGTCGGCGAGTTCCCACTTCACGCCGACGCGGTGCGCAGGGAGTGTGACGGCCTCCTGCTCGACAAGGTTCGTGAACACCGGCTCGCTGCGATACGCGATGGTCTTGCCCGCGCCGAGCTGACGGACGGTGTGCCACTCGACGCGCTGGAGGCGGACGTTGACCCTCACCGGCGCGGGCATGGGCAAGCCGTCGGGCCGCACGGCGACCAGTGCGACGGACAACGGCTGGCCCACGCGGGGCGAGACCAACTCGCGCACGCCGAGGTAGAAGGCCGAGCTGTGGACGGTGAAGTCCGCCGTGTGCGACAGGGTTTGCTGGTTCAAATCCGTGACCTCCGCGAGCAGCCGGATGGTGCGCGGCTGCGGCAGTTGCGGGTTGGGCGTGAGGGTGGGAGTGAGCACGAGGTTCGTGCCCGCCGCGAGCCGGGCCTTGTCGTGAAGGGTGATTGCGCCACGCTTCATGCCGAGCGCTTCGAGCCTGTAGTTGTCGCCGCAGAACGTGAACGCGCCCCAGCCCTCCGGCGCGAAGCCCGCGTCGCGCGCCTCCAGCTCCCAGCTCACGGCCGCGCGCGTGAGCGGCTGGCCGAGGAAGTAGCGGGCGCCCACCGGCACGCGCACTGGCTCGCCGGCGGCGAACTCACGCGGAACGTCGAGCGTGAGCTCGAATGCGTTTGGCTTGAAGTCGCGCACTTGGAAACCGGCGTGGAAGTTGTGCTGGCCCGCCTGCAAAGTGAGGCTCCACTCGCCGCGCGGGCCGCCGGGCAGCGGCAGCGCGAAGTCCAGCGAGCCGCGCGCTGAGAGCATGAGGTTGGTCGTGAGAAAGGTTTCGCCGCGCGCGTCGTTCACTTGGAGTGTGACCTTCCGTTGTGCCGGGAACTGCCATTCCTCACCGCGCCACTGCCGGGCAATGGCCTTGAGCTGCACCGTCTCGCCGGGCCGATACACGTCGCGGTCGGTGAAGAGCAGCGCGTGCGGGGGCTCGACTTCACCCGCGCCATAGTCCCCGCCATACGGCAGCCGGAAGCGATAGAGCGGCACGGAGGTTTCCCAGCGGTCGAGGCGCAACGCGTGCCGGTCCTCGCCTGACTCGGCGAGCAGCCAGACAGGCCGGTCAGGCCGCGTCATCGGCAGCCGCGCGAGGCCGCGCTCGTCGGTGCGCGCAGCGGCCAACTCGACGTGCTCGTCGGTCACGAACTGGACGAGGGCGTTCGCGACTGGCCGTCCCGTGGCGTGGGAGAACACCCAGGCGAGGGTTTGGCTGTCGGCCTGCTTCCACGCGACGCCGAGGTCTGTCAGTTGAATCACCGCCTGCGGGCCGGGGACGAATTTGCCATTCACCTCCGGCTCGGCGAAGAGCACGACAGACGCGGCGGTGTTGGTGCGAAGCAGCGTTTCCCACGGCAGCGGCACGCGGCGGGCGTGGTCGGTCAGCGCGTCGGTCGTGAGGAGTTGGTCAAACACCGTGCGGCCCGGCACGGCGTTCCAGTCGAGCGTGAAGCCGTCGTTGGGCCGCCGCCCCGACTCGTCCAGCTCGCCGTGCAGGTAGCCCTGATAGCCGCGCAGGCCGTGGATGAGCGTGTGGCGGTCGAGGAGCTTCGCGCGCACACGCACGCGGGGCGTGTTCAGCGCGAGGAGCTGGAAGTCGCGCCCACCGCGCGCGAGCTGCGCGGAATCGAAAGCCGGGAACCACACGGCGGGCGTGAGCGGCTGGAAGCGCACCTTGTTGGTGGTATTACTGGCGAGCGGTTGGCCGTCGTCGGCCGGCAGCCCGGCACGCGTGGTAATCGTGTAGTCGGTGTCGAGCGCGAAGTCGCCGCGCAGGTGCAGGACGCCGTCGTAGTCGCGGTCGCAGCGTAGTTGTTCCGGCGCGGGCGTGACCGCGAACCATTCGGCGAAGTTGGTTTCGACGCCGCTGGCCGGTGGCTGGTTGAAGCGCAGCGCGAGCCGCCGCCCGGCGTTTAGGGAGTTCTCCGCATCAACCTTAGTCAGCGTGAACGGCACGACGCGGCCCAGCTTCCACGTCTGCTCCGCGCCGCGCTGCCGCGTCTCCGGCGAGCCCAGTCCTGCACGCAACACGAAGGTCCAGTCGCGCCCAGCGGCGAGCGGCTCGACGGGGGAGAAGCTGACGGTTGCAAACGCGGTGTCCGAAGCGTTCGCCGTTGGCGGCGCTGGCGGCGCGCCGATCTCGGGCAGGGAGGGAACATCGTCGCCATCTTCGGCTGGCGTGGCCGAGGCAGCACCCTTCGTCGTCGGAAACTGCCCGCGCCAAGTGCGCGTCCGCTGCGCGCCCTCGAGTTGCGCGGCAACCCGAAGGCTACCCGAACGAAACTCAGCCAAGGCAGCGACCTCGCCCGGCTTCACCAAGGCGTTGAAGCGCAGTTGCGGCCCGGGGCGCGCAGAGATTGCGCTGTGCTCGGTTGCGAGGTTCACGAGCGCGGCGGTGAAGGCTGGCGTCACGAAGCTGCGCCGCAGACGCGCGGTCACATGCACCCCCGCCGACGTGCGCAGGCCGGGGCGAAGCTGGAAGGTGTAGCGCGTCCCCAGCTCCATCGGCTCGGCGGGCGTGAAGACACCGCTGCGCCGGCTCAGCCAAACCCATTCGCCCCGCAAGGGCGGCGCGACCTCCAGCGGCTCGCGCACACCGGGATGGTCCAGTTCCTCGGACGCGGCCACCGCCTCCTCGAAGCGCAGCTCGAAGGTGGTGTTTGCCTGTAATTCCGTCGTGCTGAGGAGCAGTTGCGCACCCTGCGCGGCGTCCGCTCCGGGGATACGCCACGCCCGGTGCAGGAGCGTCAGGACGAGCGCCGCGCTGAGGACGGCGAAAAGGGTGGCCAGCCCCGGCTGGCGCCGTGGTGGGTTGGTTGATGGGCTCGGGCGAGACTCCTGCGGTGGGCCGCTCATAGGGGCCGCACGGTCGGCACGCGTCCGCGCGGAGTCAAGCACTCCGCAGGCGGGCGGCCGCTCCTCGCCCAGCTCAAGAAGGATTTCCCGGACACTAAACCCGGTGCGTCCGTGGACAAGATTCTGGCGGGCATGGAGAAGCAACGGGGAGTGAAGGAAGTCCAGCGCAAGCTCGCCGTCGGCGCGCAGTTCCCCGACTTCGCGGAGCAGGGCCTCGACGGCGAGCCGCTCTCCATCGCGCGCTTCAAGGGCAAGGTGGTGCTCGTGGACTTCTGGGCGACCTGGTGCGGCCCGTGCATCGTTGAGCTGCCGAACGTGCAGGCGGCTTATTCCAAGCACCATGCCAAGGGCTTTGAAATCATCGGCATCAGCCTCGATTCCGACCGCGCTAAACTCGACAAGTTCATCGCCGACAAGCAAATGACCTGGCCGCAGTATTTCGACGGCAAGGGCTGGAAGAACGACTACGCCCAAAAATATGGAATCGACGCCATTCCCGCCATGTGGCTGGTGGGCAAGGATGGAAAGGTCATCGACTTTGACGCCCGCCAAGACCT
>JAYTIO010000323.1:0-2471 GCA_043731805.1 Pedosphaera sp.
GGGGTCGATGCGCAGGGCATCGCCATTGAGGCCCAGCCACAAGTCCACCGTAGAAGCGGGGCCGGTGGTGATGGTGTCGCCGGTGCCGAGGACCATGCCCTCGGTGATGGAGGTGCTGCCGCCCGCCGCCTTGGCGACGGTGGCGGTGCCGGTGACTTTCTTCACCTCGGCGCGACCGGGGATGGCGGCCGCCTGAGTGGCGGACCAAATCAATGTGAGGAGTGCGAACAACAGGTGGCAGGTGCGTTTCATGGTCTGATGGCGTTTTAGTTTTATTAGCAGCCACCGTCTTACCAGACAGAAGCTGCTTGTTTGATACCAGCCTGATGGAAAAAGGGAAGCGGAAATTGATTACAAAATCAGCGGGCGCATTCCGGGGAGGAGCCGCGGGTGCGGAAGCTGGTCAGCCAGCGGGACAGCCGGGCGGCGCTGTGCTGCTCGCTCAGGCCAGTTCCGTCTTGCCCATCAGGTAGCGGTCGCACTCGCGCGCAGCTCCACGGCCTTCGTTGAAGGCCCAGACGACGAGGCTCTGGCCGCGCCGGCAGTCGCCGGCGGCGAAGACGTTCGGGAGGCTGGTCTGGAACTTGCCGTGCTCGGCCTTCACGTTGGAACGCGGGTCGCGCTCGACGGCGAGGGCATCGAGGAGCGGCTGTTCCGGTCCGAGGAAACCCATCGCCAGCAGGACGACTTGCGCTGGGACGATGCGCTCGGTGCCGGGGACGTTCTTGGGGATGAACTGCCCCTTCTCGTTCTTGCCCCACTCGATGTTCACGAGGTGGACGGCCTTGACGTTGCCCTGCCCGTCGTCCTCAAACTTCGTCGCGGTGGTGAGGTAAACACGCGGGTCGTCGCCGAACCGGGCCTTCGCCTCTTCCTGGCCGTAGTCCAGCTTGTAGGTCTTGGGCCACTCGGGCCAAGGGTTGTCCTGCGCGCGGTCTTGCGGGGGCTTCGGGAGGATTTCCACCTGCACGAGGCTCTTGCAGCCGTGGCGCATGGCGGTGCCCACGCAGTCGGTGCCGGTGTCGCCGCCGCCGATGACGACGACGTCCTTGCCTGCCGCGTTGATGGGGGCGGGCTTGCCGTCGAGCAACGCCTTGGTGTTGCTGTGCAGAAACTCCATCGCGAAGTGAACGCCTTTGAGTTGACGACCCTCGATGGGCAGGTCGCGCAGCTTGGTCGCGCCGGTGCAGAGCACGACGGCGTCGAAGTCGTCCATGAGCTGCTTGGCGGTCACGTCTTTGCCCACCTCGCAGTTGCAGACGAACTTCACGCCTTCCTCTTCCAGCAACTTGATGCGGCGGAGGACAACTTCGTTCTTCTCCAACTTCATGTTGGGAATGCCATACATGAGCAGGCCGCCGGGTCGGTCGGCGCGCTCGAAGACGAGGACGCGGTGGCCGGCCTTGTTGAGCTGGGCGGCGGCGCTGAGGCCAGCCGGGCCGGAGCCTATGACGGCGACTTTCTTGCCAGTGCGATTCGCGGGCGGCTCGGGTTTGACCCAGCCGTTTTCCCAGCCATGGTCAATGATGGCGTTCTCGATGTTCTTAATGGTGACGGGCGGCGAATTGAGGCCGAGCACGCAGGCGCCTTCGCAGGGCGCGGGGCAGACGCGGCCGGTGAACTCGGGGAAGTTGTTCGTCTTGTGGAGGCGTTCGAGCGCCTCCTGCCAGAGGCCGCGATAGACGAGGTCGTTCCACTCGGGGATGAGGTTGTTGATAGGGCAACCGCTGGCCATGCCGCTGATGAGCTGGCCGGTGTGGCAGAAGGGAACGCCACAATCCATGCAGCGCCCGCCCTGCTCGCGGAGCTTGGGCTCCGGCATATGGTCGTGGAACTCGCGCCAGTCCGCCGTGCGCGCGAGCGGCGAGCGGTCAGCGGGAAGTTCGCGGTTGAATTCGAGGAATCCAGTGGGTTTGCCCATGAGTCAGTAAAAGAAAGTGGTTCGGTGTTGCTTCGTTTGCGATATCCCCGCGGCTAATCAACCGCCACCCACGCGCGCGGCGTCCTTGGAGTTTTCCTCGAAGGCGGCGTTGAGCGCGTCGTCGCCGGTGAGGCCGGCGGCTTGGGCTTTCTTGATGGCTTGGAGCACGCGCTCGTAGTCTTTTGGCATCACCTTCACGAACTTCGGCACGTTCGCGTTCCAGAGCGCGAGGACGTTGCGGCCCTTCTCGGAGCCGGTGTAGAGGACGTGCTTCTCGATGAGCGCGCGCACGTCGGCGATTTCGTCGTCGTCCTCGAGCTTCTGGAGGCCGACCATCTGCTTGTTGCAGTTGCGGGCGAAGGTGCCGTCCTCGTCGAGCACGTAGGCGACACCACCGCTCATGCCCGCCGCGAAGTTGCGGCCCGTCTTGCCGAGCACGATGACCGTGCCGCCGGTCATGTATTCGCAGCCGTGGTCGCCGACGCCTTCAACGATGGCCGTCGCACCGGAGTTGCGCACCGCGAAACGCTCACCCGCAACGCCGCGGAAG
>JAYTIO010000324.1:0-3305 GCA_043731805.1 Pedosphaera sp.
GAACTCGACGCGGCGCGCTACCCGTTCGCCGTGACCAATGAGTTGAGTTGCGAGCACGTCGGCGTGCGAGTGCAGACGACTCACCTGCGGCGCGGTGACCTGCGCGTCACCGTCACCTCGCCGACCGGCACGCGCAGCATCCTCCAGCGCTTCAACCCGTTAACCGGCGGTGGTGCGCTGGACGACTGGACCTTCTACAGCACGCATCATTTCTTCGAGAGCACGGTCGGCACTTGGACCGTGCAGGTGAGCGATGAACAGGCACCGGGCACCGGCAACGTGACCTCGGTCAGCTTGATCCTGAAAGGCGTGCCCATCCGGGACACGGACCACGACGGGCTGGATGACGACTGGGAGTTGGCGAAGTTCGGCACGCTGGCTTATGGCCCGCTGGACGACCCGGACGGTGACGGCCTCTCGAATGCGCGTGAGCAAGCCATCGGCTCGCACCCGAACCAGATGGGTTCGCCCTTCCCCTTCGCGCTCGACGCCTCGGTGTGGAACGGCCAACTGCTGCGCCTGAGCTGGCCCGCCGCCGCCGGGCGCGCCTTCGACTTGCGCACGAGCACCACGGCGGAAGGCCTGCCCTCGACGCTCACCAACGTGGCGGGGCGGTTTCCGGACGGGGAAGTTTTCGTGCCCTACAGCGGCGGGCCAAAGTTCTTCCACCTGCGCACGCCGTAGCGCCGCAGGCCAGCCGCTCCAGCCGGGTCGGAGACCGCCGCTCCGTCAGGCCGAGGCGTCCATCTGGATGTCCGCGAGGATTTCGGCGATGCGCCCGATGTTCGCGTGGCATTCGGCGAGGGCCTTGGGCACTTCGGCGGCGAGGTAATCCACGTCCGTGGCGCGGTCGGCGGCGGTGGCCTTGGCAAGCAGTTCGGGGGTGAGCTTGTTGGCCGTGGCGGCGGTGAGGAGTTCCTTCTCGGCGCGCAGCAGGGGCAGCAACTGGCGGGCGGCGTCCTCGGCGAAACGGACCTTGTCGCGCACGGCCCCGAGCAGCGGGCCCAGCTCGGTGGCGATGGCGGCGGCCATCAGGCCGAGGTTGCCGGAGTCGCCCGCGCGCTGGAGCTGGATGGCGAGACGGAAGTTCTCCTTCTCGGCGCGGTCGCGTTCGGTGATGTCGCGCGAGACCAGGACAAGGTTGCCGGCGTTGGCCCCGCTCTCCCGCACGACGCTGGCGTGGGCCTCGAACTTGCGCCAGTAACCCTGCTTGTGCTGGAGGCGGTATTCGAGCACTTGGTCGGTGCTCTGGCGCAGCGCGGACTTCAAAATGTCCACGGTCGCGGAACGGTCCTCCGGGTGAACGAGCGAGAAGAGCGAGCCGCGTTGCAGCTCCTCCGCGCCGTAGCCGAGGGTGTGGATCACGGACGGGCTGAGGTAGTGCGGCTTGCCGTTGCCATCCACGACGATGATGAGGTCGGCGGCGTTCTCGGTGATGAGGCGGAAGCGTTCCTCGCTGCGGCTGAGGCGCTGCTCGGTGCGTTTGTAGTTCGTGACGCTCTGCTGGAGGAGGGCGATGGCGCTGCGCAGCTCGGCGGTGCGGGCGGAGACCATGCGTTCGAGCTGGTCCATTTTAAGTTTCGCCTCCTGGCCGAGCCGCCACTTTTCGGTGAGGGCGCAGGCGAGTTGGAGGACTTCGACGTTGTCGAAGGGTTTCTTGAGCAGCAACAGCTTGTCCGAGTAGCCGACCTTGCCGATCATCTCGTCCCACGAGTAATCCGAGTAGGCGGTGCAGATGACAATCTGCGTGTCCGGCGCGGCCTCCCAGATTTTGACCGTCGTCTCAATGCCGTCTATGCCCGGGGGCATCCGCACGTCCACGAAGGCCATGGCGAAGGGCGTGCCGGCCTCCCGGGCCTGCTGTATGTTCTCCACGCCATCGAGCCCCTGCGAAGCGTAGGTCAGCTCGAAGCTCACGCGCTGGGCTGCTGTGGCCGGCGCGTCGCCGAAGAGCGCTGCCTCGGCGGCGTCTAGGCCGCTGGAGCTCCCGCGGTCGGTGAGCACCTTGCGGAAGTCCTCGTGGATCGCCGGGTTGTCGTCAATGACCAGGACGCGGTGGTTGGGGGGGATGCGGCTCAAGATGATTTCTCGGGGTTGGGCTGCGCGGGGAGGTCGAGGCAGAACATCGCACCTTTGCCCACGCCTTCGCTGTGAACCGTGAGGGAGCCGCCCATTTCCTTGGCCGCAAGCGCGGAGCTGTGCAGCCCGAAGCCGTGCCCACCGGGGCGCGTGGTGAAGCTGTGGCTGAAAATCTTGGCGAGGCTTTCCGAGGCGATGCCCACGCCGTTGTCGAGCACCTGGATGCTCACCCCGCCGTGGCCGTTGGGGGCAAGCCGGACGGTGAGGTGTTTGTGGGCGTCGAGGTTGGCCTCCAGCGCCTGCTTGGCGTTACGGATGAGGTTGTTGAGGATTTGCAGCACCTTGTGCGTCTCCGCCACCACCGTGGGCACCGGGCTGAACTGGCGCAGCACCGTCACGTCATGCCGGGTCAACGCGCTGAGCTGCATCCGCAAGGCCATCTCCACCAAGTCCGCCACGATGACGGGTTCGATGGTCCCGCCAATCTTCGCGCAGCCCTGCTGCGTGGCGACGATGTCGCGGATGTGGTCCACGCTCTTGCGCATCTCGTCCAGCTCGCGCAGGAGCGTCTGCTGTTCCTCGGCGAGATGTTTGCCGAGCTGTTCGAGGTAGGCGGGGATTTGCTTCCCCTTCTCGTCCTGGGTGAGGAACACGCTGAGGTTCTGGCCGTGCTCCTTGAGCATGGCGGCGAGGCGCGCGAGGTTCACGGCCTTGCTGCGGCGGACCATGTCGCTGACGAGCGTGGCGGCGACGTTCACGCTGTTGAGGACATTGCCGACGTTGTGCAGCACGCCGGTGGCGACCTCCGCCATGCCGGACGCGCGCGAGGCCTCGATGAGTTCCTTGCTCTTCAGTTGCAGTTCTGCCTCCGCGCGCTTGAGCTTCGTGATGTCGCGCGAGATGCCGATGATGCCGGCGATTTGGCCCATGCGGTCGTAGATGGGCACCTTCGTCACCGAGGCCCAAATCGGCTCGCCGTCGGGGCCGACCTGCTGCTCTTCCTTCGCGATGATGGCCTCGCCCGTGGCCATGATGTGCTCCTCGTCGTGGATGAACTGCCGCGCCAGCTCCGGCGGGTGGAAATCGAAGTCCGTCTTGCCGATCACCTGGTCCGGCGAGGTCATGCCCACGCGCTTGACGAGCGCCTGGCCGACCTTGATGAAGCGCGACTGCGCGTTCTTGAAGTAGATGCGGTCCGGGCTGCTGTCGAGCAACGCCTGCAACAG
>JAYTIO010000325.1:0-3113 GCA_043731805.1 Pedosphaera sp.
ACATTGTAGTCCACGCGCACAAAGACGCGCTTGTTACGCACATTCAGGTCACGGACGGTCAGCTTCGCCATAAAGAGACGCGGAGCATAGCCATCGGCAGGAGTCAGTCAATTAGGGTTTTGGCCGTTTGGCATTCGCAGCCTAGAAAAGGCCCGCTGAACTCACCGGCTTCCCGCTCACAGTCCGGTCGGATGGTCCACAAAGGTCCACGGCACGCGGAACTTCTGCGCGAGGTGCGCCGCGAGCGCCTTCACCCCAAACGTCTCCGTCGCGTAGTGGCCGCCGTAGAGGACGTTCAGGCCGAGTTCTTCCGCCAGCGCGAAGGTCCAGTGCGGCCCCTCGCCCGTGATGAAGGTCTCCACGCCTTCCGCCGCCGCTCTCTTCAACTCCGCTCCGGCCCCACCCGTGACGATGCCGATGCGTCGGCACTCCGCAGCCCCGCCGGGCAAGAGCTTCGGCGTGACGCCGGTGGCCCGCGCGAGGCGCTGGGCGAGCTCGTCGCGGCTCACCTTCGCGTCCGCGCGCAGGCCAATGTGCTGGCCTTTCTCGAAGAAGAACGGTTTGAGCTTTTTGAAGCCCAGCGCGGCGGCGAGTTGGGCGTTGTTGCCCAGCTTCGGATGCAAGTCCAGTGGCAGATGCGAGCTGTAGATGGCGAGGTTGTGCGCGATGAGCAGGCGCTGAAGCTCACGGCGCTTCCCGGTCCACGGCACCGTGTCGCTCCAGAACAGGCCGTGATGGACGATGAGCAAGTCCGCCTTCGCTGCGATGGCGAGCTTCACGGTGGCAAGGCTCGCGTCCACCGCTGCCGCGATGCGTGTGACGCGCCCGTCGTTCTCGACTTGGAGGCCGTTGTGGGCGCGGTCCCAGTCGTTCACCTCGGCGGTGCGGAGGAGCGTGTCGCAGTGGCGGACAAGGGCGGTGAGTTGAGTGGTTGCCATGTGCTCAGGGAAGCACGGCGTCGCGCAAACCTCCAGCCTCCACAGACCACGGCCGGGGATTGCAATCCACTTCGCCACTCCGCACTCTCCCGCACGTGACCAGTCCACTCGCCCTGTTGCTCTACGAACGCCTGCTGCCCGGCAGCGCGCTGGGCAACAAACTGCGCGATCAGGGCTATCGCATCCAGCACCTCACGGACGCCACCTGCCTCGCCGCCAGCGCCGAGCAGGAGCGGCCGCTGGTCGTCCTCGTGGACTTGGAGTTGAAGAACACCGACACCTGCGGGGCCATCCGGTCGCTCAAGGCCAACCCGGCGACCGCCCACCTGCCCATCCTCGCCTTCAGCAGTCCGCGCCACGAAAAGCTCCAAGCCGACGCGCTCGCCGCCGGGGCCACGCTCATCGCGAGTGACGAAGCCATCCTCGCCCAACTCCCCGCGATGCTCGACCAAGCGATGCTGGTGGAGTGAGGCCGAAGTTGAGAGTTGTAGGTTGAAAGTTGAAAGTTGATTGCTTCCCTCGGCCTCGGCCACGCTGTCCCCACTGATTACTGAACACTGAACACTAATTACTTTCCCAATCATGCCCCTCCCCTCCATCACCCTCGGCCAAGGTATCCACGTCCTGCATCTGTTCTTCCGCGTTGACCGCGTCCGCTGGGCCGCGCTGCCGACGGGCGAGTCCGCCGCCACCCGCGCGCGACTCGAAGCCATCGCAACGAAGTTCGCCGGTCCCGCCGCGCCGCGCGTGGCGACCTACGCGGGCGTCGGCGGCAAGGCGGACTTGGGCTTCATGATTTACGCCGCCGAGTTGCAGCTACTCAGCGCGATGCAGCGCGAGGTGGAGCTGGCCTTTCCCGCCGGCGCGTTGCAGTTGGTTTACTCCTACCTCAGCGTCACCGAGCTGCCGGAATACGTCACGACCGAGGACGACATGAAGCGGATGATTCAGCACGGTGAACGCAAGCTCCAGCCCGGCACGCCGGAGTTCGACGAGGCCTTCGCCGCCGCCAAGACGCGCAACGACGAATACAAACACTACCGCCTCAACCCCGAGCTGCCCGACTGGGAAATAATGTGCTTCTACGGCATGACCAAGAAGCGCGACCTGGCCGACAACTGGTATATGCTCGACTTCGACACGCGCAAAAAGCTGATGGGCAGCCACGCGAAGACGGGGCGCAAATACGCCGGTCGCATCTCCCAGCTCATCACCGGCTCCACGGGCATGGACGAATACGAGTGGGGCGTGACGCTCATCGCGCACCAGCTCGATGCCGTGAAGGAAATCATCTACGAGATGCGCTTCGACGAGGTGAGCGCTCGCTTCGGTGAGTTCGGCCCGTTCTACATCAACCTGCGGCTCCAGCCGGCGGACTTGTGGGAGCATTTGAAGTTGTGACCCGTAGCCGCCGAGGTCAGGAGGCGGAACATGAGCAAACCCGACAAAACAATCTTCCGGGACGCGATTATCATCGGGTTGGTGTTCTGGCTGCCGCTGTTGGTCGTCTTCGGCTGGTTCGCCTACTGGCTCTTCTTCAGCCCTGACTACGAACGCTTCTAAGCCATGATTTGTCCCGAGGCCGTGACCAGCCTCTACCTCCACGTCCCTTTCTGCGCGCACAAGTGCGAGTATTGCGCGTTCTACTCCGCCGTGCCGAAGGAGGATTTGGTCAGCCGCTACGTCAACGCGTTGGTGCGGGAGTTGGAGCTGGTCGCGCATGAGTTGAAGCCGCGCACGGTGTTCTTCGGCGGCGGCACGCCGTCGCTGCTGAACCTCAAGCAGTGGGAGCAAATCCTCAAAGCCTTCGAGCGGCTCGGCCTGCTCGGCGCGGAGGAATGGACCGTCGAGTGCAACCCCGCCACCGTCTCCGCCGACAAGGCAAAGCTCCTGCGCGACTACGGCGTGAACCGCGTCTCCATGGGCGTGCAGTCGCTCGACGAGCGGTTGCTGGAGCGGCTCGGGCGCATCCACAGCCGCGAGCAGGTCTTCAAGTCCTTCGACACGCTGCGCGCTGCTGGCTTCGCGAACATCAACGTGGACCTCATGTTCGCCATCCCCACGCAGACGATGGATCACTGGCGTGCCACGCTCCGCGACGCCCTCGCCCTCGGCAGCGAACATCTCTCCTGCTACGAGGTCATCTACGAAGACGACACGCCGCTCTTCGCGCAA
>JAYTIO010000326.1:0-1813 GCA_043731805.1 Pedosphaera sp.
ATCAACCGCGGCGGCACGGCGGAGATTTGGACGGCGACGGACCAGGCCGGCCAGACCTATGCGCTCCGCCGGCTGCTGGGCAACGGCACGGTGGACAAGGCGGCGCGGAAGCAGTTCCTCCACGGCTGCGACGTGCTGGAGGCCATCCACGGCCATCCGTTCATCATCGGCTTTCACCTGCACGGGAAGCTGGATGGCGTGGACTTCACGCTGCTGGAACGCGTCGAAGGCTCGAACCTCAAGCAACTCATCGTCCGCCACGACCCCATCCTCGGCGAGTTCGTCGGGAACATCCTCATTGATGCAGCGCTGGCGCTGGAACACATGCACGAGAAGGGCTTCATCCACCTCGACTTCAAGCCGGAGAACATCCTGGTAACCCGCGCCGGCGATATCCGCTTGGTGGACTTCGACCTCGCGCAGCCGTTGCCCAAGAAGCCCAAGCGGATGCCCAGCAACGCCGGCACGCCCGCCTACATGGCTCCGGAGCAACTCCGCCAAGAGCCGCTCGACCAACGCGCGGACATCTTCTCCTTCGGCGTGACCGCCTACGAGTTGTTGACCTTCCGCAAGCCCTTCACTGGTGAATCGCCCGAGGCAGTGCTGCGCAAACAGCTCGACGAGAAACATCCCGTCCCGCCGCCGCGCCAGTTCAACGAGGACATCCCGATCGCCGTCGAGCGCATCATCCTCAAGTGCATGGAGCGCGACCCGGAGAACCGGTATCCCAACGCGCACGTGCTCGTCGCGCAGCTCCAGCAGGCGCTGTATGTGAAGTGAGCTTCCGGCTTGCGCCCACCGAAGCTGGCTTCACTCTCTCGCCCGTATGTCATCCAAGAATGCAGTCATCACCGGGGCCGGCAGCGGTGTCGGCCAAGCCATCGCTTTGAAACTCGCCGCGCAGGGCTGGAAGGTCGCCATCCTCGGGCGCCGCGCGGAGGCGCTGAAGAACACCGTCAAGTTGGCGAAGAAGCACGCGAAGCAGTTGCTCGTCATCCCCTGCGACATCGGCGACGTGGCGCAAGTCGCCGCGATGGCGAAGACCGTGCTCGCCAAGTTCAAGTCCGTGGAAGTGCTGGTGAACGCCGCCGGCACGAACATCCCGCGCCGTTCGCTCGCCGAGCTGTCGCTGGAGGATTACCACGCCGTCATGGATGCCAACCTCCACGGCTCCTACTACTGCGCGCAGGCCTTTCTGCCGCAGATGCGCGCCCGCCAGTCCGGCACCATCGTGAACATCGTTTCCGAGGCCGGTCTGAAGGCCAGCCCCAAGAGCGGGCCGAGCTACGTGCTCTCGAAGTTCGGCCAAGCGGGCCTGACGCAGTGCATCAACGCCGAAGAGCGCGTCAACGGCATCCGCGCCTGCTCCGTCTTCCCCGGCGACATTGACACCGAGCTGCTCGGCAAACGCCCCGTCGTCCCCGACGCCGCCGCCCGCGCGAAGATGATGAAGCCCGAGGACATCGCCGACTGCGCGCTGCTGGCCATCAACCTCCCACCGCGCGCCGTGGTGGAGGAAATTCTGGTGCGGCCCGGTTGAGGTGCGACCTTTTCAACGCAAGGACGCAAGGGCGCAAGGGCGCAAAGGCGCAAAGGCGCAAAGGCGGAGGGAATCAAAGCTGTTCGCGGGTCACTCTCCTTGCGTCTCTGCGCCTTTGCGGCTTTGCGTTAATTCCAGCCCACCGCCGCAATTGACGCCACTCCCGCTTTCAGGCTTCCTTTCCCGCGCGTTCAACCGCCGCCACGCATGACACCCAAGCTTCTCCCGCTCTGCCTTCTCCTCGCCTCGCTCGCCTTCCCCGCCCGCGCGCAG
>JAYTIO010000327.1:0-1745 GCA_043731805.1 Pedosphaera sp.
GACCTGCCCTACGAAAAGTTCTGGGCCATGTCCAAGTCCCAGCAAGCCGACGCCATTTGGAATGCCCTCTTCGTCGAACACTCGCCCATCTCCGAAGCCTGCCGTGGCGTGCTCACCACGTTGAACCGCCTCGGCCTCGACGTGAAAAAGCGCGATCTCCCGGCGCTCCGCAAGTGGTTCGGCCAATGGAAAGCCGCCGACTACACCACGCACTGCATGGACGTGGCCCGCGTCAGCCGCATCTGCATGACGAACTCGCCCTTCGACGACACCGAGCGCGTCGTCTGGGAACGCGGCTTCCAACGCGACGAGCGCTTCACCGCCGCCCTGCGCATCGACCCGCTGCTCCTGTCCTGGGAAACCACCGCCGCCCCGCGCCTGCGCGACTGGGGCTACGACGTCACGCCAAACCTCTCCGAGAAAACCATCAGCGAAGTCCGCCGCTTCCTCGCCGACTGGACGCGCCGCATCAACGCGCAATACCTCATGGTGTCGCTCCCGCCGGACTTCACCTACCCCGGTGACAGTGTCTGCGCGCGCCTCATGGAGACCGCCGTGCTCCCGCACTGCCGTGAGTTCGGCCTGCCCTTCGCCATGATGCCCGGCGTGAAGCGCGCCGTGAACCCGCTCCTCAAACTCGCCGGCGACGGGGTCGGCCACTGTGATGTGGCGACCTACGAGAGCCTCATCGCCGCGCACCCGGACAACCAGTTCCTCATCACCGCCCTCGCCCGCGAGAACCAGTATTCCCTCTGCGTCGCCGCGCGGAAGTTCCGCAACCTCCACCTCTTCGGCTGCTGGTGGTTCACGAACATCCCCTCCCTCATCGAGGAGATGACCCGGATGCGTCTGGAACTCATCGGCCTCTCCGTCACCCCGCAGCACTCGGACGCGCGTGTGCTGGACCAGATCATTTACAAGTGGGACCACTCCCGCCGCATCATCGCCCGCGTGCTCGTCGAGAAATACGCCGACCTCGCCGCCACCGGCTGGGAGCCGACGCAGGCGGAAATCCAACGCGACGTGCAAGACCTCTTCGGCGGTGCCTTCGAGCGCTTCTGCGGCCGCCAGCAAGCCCGCGCCGCGCAAGTCCCGAAGCCCGCGCCCGCGAAGCCCTCCGCCCGGAGCCGCAAGCACCTCGCGCCCATCGAGCGGTGAACGCCGACGCGAACGGAGCGCGGCCTTCAGGCGCTTCCGCGTTCGAGCAGACAATGGCAAAACGATTGGCCGGTGGACTTGCGGACAGTGAAGCGGCGTAGACGCCGCGCCCCGGCCCCTTTCCGTCCCCGGGGGGAGTGTCAAGCTGTGCCCACCGGAGGTAGTGGCTCACTTTGGTAGGGCGAGGCTCCTGCCGAGCCGGCCCGCGAAAACGCTCGCCCTACCAAAGTGATGCACTACCTCACCGGAGGCCATTGCTCAAAATCTGACTTGCGCCCGCTGCCGTCGGCCTGCTATCTGTCTCCCCGCTCAAGTTGAACTAACTGCCTGACTCTATGAAACTCACTCGCCAACTCCTCTCTGTCGGTCTCGCCCTCTTCTGCAGTGCCGCCCTCGCCTCCGCCATCCCCGGACGCGCGGAGGTTAAGAAAATCACTGGCACGGCCACCGTCACCAAAGGTGCCGGAGCCGCCGCCACTCTCGCCGAAGGCATGGTCCTCGGCACCGGCGACACCATCACCACCGGCCCCGCTTCTACGGTGGACTTGTGGCTGGGCCTCAATGGCGATGCCCTGCGCATCGACCCC
>JAYTIO010000328.1:0-1994 GCA_043731805.1 Pedosphaera sp.
GTTCTTGAGGAAGCGGCCGAGGTCGAAGCGCTTGGCCTTCGAGTAGGAGAAGACGTTGTGGTAGAAGTCGTCGCCGTTCGGGAACTCGACGCGGGTGCCCTTGCGCACCGCGAGCAGGCTCGGGCCGAACTGCATTCCGCGCTGCACCACTTGCACGACATTCGTGGCGGACGGGGCGTCGGTGGGAACGGGCGCGCCTTCGAGGACGACGACGGCAGTGGGCGGCTCCGGCGCGGCGAGCGCACCGGTCTGGCCGGCGTAGCGCGGGTTGGGTTTGGTGGGGGCGAGCGGCTGGGGGAGGGTGACGGTGCCCTCGACGGACGCGGTGCCTTGCGCGGCGGCGGTGAACGCCACTAGGAACAGCGCGGCGGTGATGGGGAGGGCGAAGGCGGTCATCGGGAGGGTTGAGGCTGGTGGTGGCGGGCGCGTCCCCGTCGGTGCGGCACTGGCTGTTTGATGCGCGGAAGCTAGCAAGCCGCCGAGGTTTTTCAGTAACAAACTTCACGCGCCATGCCTGGGGTCAGGGCGCAACTTCTCATCGTGGTTGGGAGCGAGGGTTCCAGGGTTCTTCCCGGTGACCGTTGCGACGGGCTGCTTGGAGGGCGGACTGGTGTGTCATGCCAGCGTCCGTCCAGCGGGGTCCGGCCCGCTTCGCCTCCCGGCGGTTCCAGCGACGGAGTTCCGGCGCGGCGCGGGGCTGGGGGTAACGGGCCGCGCAGTGGGGCTCAAACGCTCGGCGGCAGTTTGTTCTGAGGGCAACGACAGCAGCCCGCTAGACAGCTATCGCGCGCTTCGGAGTTGCGGTTCAAATCTCCACCTGCATGCCCAGCTCGACCACGCGGTTGGCGGGCAGGCCGAAGAAGGAGGTGGCGGTCTGCGCATTGCGCGAGAGCACGGCGAAGAGCCACTTGCGCCAACGCGAGAGCCGGGCTTTGCCGGTGGTCAGCACCGTCTCGCGGCTGAGGAAGAAGGTCGTCTTGGGAATTTCCAACGGCCCACCAGAGAGCGCGCAGGTTTGCAGGAGCTTGAGCACGTCGGGCTCCTCCATGAAACCATAGTGGCCGACGACGCGCTGGAAGCCACAGGGCAGTTGCTCAACTTGCACGCGGTCGGCCTCGGGCACGTGCGGCACTTCGTCGGTGACGATGGTGAGGAGGATGTTGCGCTGGTGGAGGACTTTGTTGTGCTTGAGATTGTGCAGCAGGGCCACGGGGGTGCCGTTGGGGTTGCCGGCCATGAAGACTGCGGTGCCGGGCACGCGCACGGGTGGGTTGGCCTCGATGTCGGCGAAGAAGAGGTCGCGCGGGAGGGTGGCGTTCTTCATGCGCTCCCAGACGAGGCGACGGCCGGTCTTCCAGGTGGCCATCACGGCAAAGATCCCCGCGCCCGCCACCAGCGGGAACCAGCCGCCGTGCGCGACCTTGAGCAAGTTCGAGGCGCAGAAGGCGGCTTCCAAGCCGATGAAGATGCAGCAGATGGCGAGGGCCTTGGCGCTCGACCAGCCCCACAGATGACGCGCGGCGAAGTAGAAGAGCATCGTGGTGACGAGCATGGTGAGCGTGACCGCGATGCCGTAGGCGGCAGCGAGGTTCGTGGAGGAGCCGAAGCCCAGCACGAGGCCGATGCTCGAAAGCATGAGCGCCCAGTTGACATGCGGCATGTAAATCTGGCCGCGTTCATCCCGGCTGGTGTGGCGGATGTTCATGCGCGGCAGGTAGCCGAGCTGAATGGCCTGCATCGTGAGCGAATACGCGCCGGAGATGAGCGCCTGCGAGGCGATGACGGTCGCGGCGGTGGCGAGGCCGACCAGCGGGTAGAGCGCCCATTTAGGGGCCAGGAGGTAGAACGGGTTCGCGGCGGCGGCGGGGTTGGTCAGGAGCAACGCGCCCTGGCCGAGGTAGTTGATGAACAGCGCGGGTAGCACTAGACCGAACCACGCGAGGCGGATGGGCTTGATGCCGAAGTGCCCCATGTCCGCGTAGAGCGCCTCGCCC
>JAYTIO010000329.1:0-1717 GCA_043731805.1 Pedosphaera sp.
GGGCAACAGCCGGGTCACGTCCCTGGAAGCGCCGCTGGCTCCCGATGACGAGTTCCCGGACGACACCTGCTCGCTGGGCGACGTGCTCGCCAGCGAGGCGGAGGATCCCTCCGAGACGGCGGCGCGCAACCTGGACTGGCAGGCGTTTGTCGCCACGCTGGACGCCCGGACGCGGGCGATCCTCTCGTGTCTGGCGCGGGAGGTGCCGTTGCAGACGGTGGCGGACGCACATGCCGTGTCCCGCTCGACCGTGCAGACTTGGCGGAAGACGCTGCCGCAGGCGGTGCGGGCGTTCATGGGCGAGGAGTTGCTCCACTGGCTCCAGCAGGCCCCGGCGTGGCAGGAGAGCCTGCGGTCGTTCCGGGAACAGCTCGCCTGCCGGGTGGAGCGCCGGGTGGCGTAAGCGGACGAGGAGAGGTTGCCGCTGGCAGCCTTCTCTTTAGCTGCCCGGTCCCAGCACTTACAACTTGGGCGGCGGTGTCACCCACGCGCCGAAGGGCGATGCTCGGCCACAGTCCGAGCAGCCCGTCGCGAGAAACGGCTCCGCGCAGTGCGGGCACACGGCTCCGGTGACTGAAGGCTGTAAACGTGCCACGGCATTCACCAACCGTTCTGGGAGATGTTGGGGAGGTCGCTTCAGGGATGACGCATCGGTCTTCCCATCGGATGACGCGGCTGAAAGTGATCCGCCGCAACCTCCGGGTTCAGAAACCGAACTCATTTTGGCCGGGCGATGAGCGTCGTTTGGGGGTGGTCTTGCCCGTGCCCGATGAGCGGCGGTCACCCCGGCGGCGTGCCTGCTCCGCCCAGTTGCGAAGGCGGGCAGCCTGCTCCGCAAAGGTGAGGTTGAGCTGACGCAGAGCGCTGTCGAACTCCAGGCGCACTTCGACCGCAATCAAACAGACGGCACCAATCCTAAAATTGCGGGCCGAAGACGAAGAATCTCATCACCGCATGCTTGGAGTTCTCAATAGCTCGTCGCCTTGATTTTGGATGAAGCAGGTAATGGCTGGCAAGCACAAGGGTGACGGCGGCACGGCACACGCGAGCGCGGAGGGCCAACGGTTCAATTTTGACGGGACCAAACTCGCCGCACTGCCTATTCCAGATGACCAGCCGACGCAGCTACCGACCGCGCTCGTCAAAATCAGCACGGCCCTGCAGGGCCAGTCGCCGGCGGCCACGCTGGCGAGTTGGGGCGGCCCCGCAGGCATTTCCCTCGAAAAAGACACGCTCCAAGGCTCGACTGACACGCTCCAACCCGCACTTTCCCAAGCAAAAGCCCGCTGGCATCACCGTCGCCGCCAGCTCGTCGCCTGGCAGGAGGAGCTGGATTGGCAAATCTACGAAGCCTTCGGCCTCGTGGAGGCGAAGGACGGGGTGAGTTTGCCGGAGGGTGCCGTTGACCTCCGATGCCCCGTTGGGGCTGGGGAACCGTCGGCGACGACGGAACGCGCGGTCACGTCACCGGCAATGGAGATTCCGCCGCTGGAACTCGGCGAACGCGCCTTTGAAATCGTCCTCGCCCGCAAAATGGCCGCGGGCGAAGCGCAGAGCACCTGGTTTGCCCGGCACGGCTCCACGCCCATCACAGAAGTCCCGCGCCATTGGCCCGCCCCGTATCGGGAGCTGGTCGAGCGCCGCCTCCGCCGCATCGCCGACGACCCGGCCATCCGCCTCATCGAGCAGCCCGAATACAAGCGCCGCTGGAACACCG
>JAYTIO010000330.1:0-5421 GCA_043731805.1 Pedosphaera sp.
TACCACGAAGGCAGCTTCGGCCTGAACTTCACGCGCGGCCTCACCATCCTCTTCCTCTGGCTGGGCCTGCTCGCGGCCATCGGCCTGGCGGGCGCGTCCTACCTGTCCTTCCCGGTCGCGGCCTTCTTCTCCCTCACCGTGCTGGTCGTGGGCCTGAGCAGCGGCACCATCGCCAACGTGGTGAAGGATGGCACCTTCGGCAGCACGAACCACGACACCGGCGTGCCCGAGGGCGTGCTCGGCGCGGTGGACTTCGTCATGGTGCCCATCTTCAAGACGGCGAACGACGTGCTGACGATGGTCAACAGCTTCTCCCCGATTGACTCCCTCAGCACCGGCCGCAGCGTTTCGTGGACGACCCTGGCGCTGGCCTTCCTGAACATCTGGGTGCTCATCGGCGGCCTCTTCGCGCTCGTCGGCATCGGCTGCTTCAACCGGCGGGAACTCGCCACCGCCCAGGGCAAGGGCTGACATGAACGACCGCCGCTTCTTCAAACCCCTGCTCACGCTGCTCGCGCTCGGGCTGCTGGTCGGCGTCCACTTCGCCCAACGCGAACTGACCTCCGAACGCAATCGCCTCAAGCTCACGCGCGTCGAGGCCATCGAGAGCATGCCCCCGGCGATGGCCTTTACCGCCGTCGCGCTGGGCGGCTTCCGCGGGCTGATCTCCAACGCCCTCTGGATGCGGCTCAACGACCTTCAGCTCGACGAGAAATACTTCGAGATGGTCCAGCTCTCCGACTGGATCACGAAGATGCAGCCGCACTTCGTCGCCGTCTGGGTGCATCAAGCGTGGAATCTCTCCTACAACATCTCGGTGAAGTTCCCCGACCCGAACGACCGCTGGTTTTGGGTCAACCGCGGCATCGAGCTGCTGCGCGACGAGGCGTTGAAATACAACCCGAACGAGACGCTCATCTACCGCGAGCTGGCGTGGCACTTCCAGCACAAGATGGGCGCGAACCTCGACAACGCCCACATGACCTACAAGCGCGAGTGGGCACGCCAGATGACCGGGGTTTTCGGCAACCAACTGCGGCCCAACTGGGAGGAACTCCTCAACCCACAGACCGACGAAGCCAGACAGCGGACGCAACTCCTCCGCGAGAAATACAAGATGGACCCCCGGCTCGCTCGCGAGGTGGACGAGAAATACGGCCCGCTCGAATGGCGCCTGCCGGAAACCCACGCCATCTACTGGGCCTACCTCGGCCTGAAGAACTCCAAGCCCGAGCAGCTCATCACCCTGCGCCGCGTCATCTACCAGTCCATGCAGCTCGCCGCCCAGCGCGGCCGGCTCATCTACAACCCGCTGGTCGGCGGCTTCGAGTTTGGCCCCAACCTCGCGGCCATCCCGGTGGCCAACGACGGCTATGAGGAAATGATTACCACGGCCCTCGACAGCGCGGACAACGTGAAGAACGCCCACGCCAACTTCCTCAAGCAGGCCATCACCGACCTTTACCTCCACAACCGCGAGCAAGATGCCGCCCGGTGGCACGCTTACCTCGGCCAGAAATACCCCAACCGCTACACCAAGCCCGGCCAGAGCGTCACCGAGTTCGTCATGGAGCGCGACAAGGAGCTGATGGACCTCGGCAAGGACAAGATTCAAAGCCACATCGAAGGCTTCTTCATCCGGCACTTCCGCGAGTTGGCCATCGGCGAGGACGACCGTGCGCAAGGTTACTTGAATCTCATCCGGCAGATTCACGCCGCCTACCAGAAGAAGGTGGAGCGGTCCGAGCGCGACCGAGTGGACCTGCCGCCGTTGCCCGCACTGCGGCAGGTGGTGCTGGACCGGCTCATCAATGCCCCGCCCGGCGAAGGCTGGAGTCCGCAGGTGCGCCTCCAACTGCTCACCGCGTTAAACCTGCCGGTGCCCAAAGACGCCCCCTGGCTCAAGGCTCCCGCTGTCGCCATCACCCAGGGAACCCAAGTCGCTCAAGCGGGCACCAACCGGCCGTCCTCCTTCGTCCCGCCCACGGTGGACACCAACGCCCCGGCGACGAACCTCAAGGTCGGCAAGGAATTTCTCGCCAAGAACAAGCAGCAAGCCGACATCGTCGAGCGCCCCAGCGGCCTGCAATACCGCATTGTCACGGCTGGCTCCGGCAAGCTGCCCACCGAGAAGAACAAGGTCCGCGTCCACTACACCGGCAAGGTCATTGATAAGAAAACCCTCCAGCCCGGCGGCACCTTCGACAGCTCCTACGAGAAGAACCTGCCTGCTGAGTTCGACGTGACCGGCGTCATCAAAGGCTGGACCGAGGCGCTGCTGCTCATGCCCAAGGGCAGCAAGTGGCAGCTCTTCATCCCGCACTACCTCGCCTACAGCGAGCGCGGCAGCCCGCCCGGCATCGGCCCGAACGAAGTGCTCTACTTCGAAGTCGAGGTGCTCGACATCCTCGGCAAGTAGGACCGCGCGTCCCGTTTGTCCCTCTGCTCTCCATTCTCGCGCTCCAGCAGGCTTGGGCAAAACTACTACGTGTAGGTAATAACCGGTTGCCAAACGCCAGCTTGCGACCGATGCTCCGCGCAGTCATCGGCCATGAAAAAGTTACCTCTCCTTGCCCTGCTCTTGGCGTTCACCACCGCCGCGAACACCACCCGCGCCGCCGACTGGCCCATGTTCCGGGGCAGCCCCAACTTGCAGGGCATCGCCGACGGCAAACTCCCCGCCCAACTCGACCTGCTCTGGAGCTGCAAGACCGGTGGCCCGGTGAAATCCTCCGCCGCCATCGTGGGCGGCAGCGTCTTCGTCGGCTCGGACGACGGCTTCCTCTACTCGCTGGCGCTGGCCACCGGGAAGACCAACTGGGCCTTCAAGACCGGCGGCTGCGTCGAGTCCTCCCCGCTCGTCCATGAGGGCCGCGTCCTCTTCGGCTCGGACGAGCCGATGTTTTACGCCCTCGACGCGAAGACCGGGAAGGAAGTCTGGAAGTTCCCCATCGGCGACAAGATGCCTGGCTCGCCCAACCTCGTCCGCGCGCCGAACGGCAAGGACTGGAACGTCGTCTTCGGCAGCCACGACGCGAGGCTATACTGCCTGGACGCCGCGACTGGGAAATCCAACTGGGTCTATGAAACCGGCAGCGGCATCAACGGCACGCCCGCCGTCTTCGCCGGCAAGACCGCGCTCGGCGGCTGCGACGCGATGCTGCACATCGTCGCGCTGACCAACGGCACCTAGATCAGCGAACTGGAAATTGGCGCGCCCATCCTCGGCTCCGTGGCGGTGGCGGACGGCCGCGTCTACGGCGGCCACTATGAGAACCAAGTCTTCTGCGTGGACGTGGCCAAGGGCACGAACCTGTGGAGCTATCGCGACCGCGCCTTCCCCTACGTTTCCTCCCCGGCGGTGCTGGGCGACCGGATGCTGATCGGCGGGCGGGACAAGCGTCTGCACTGCCTTCGCACCAAGGATGGCGAAGCCCTCTGGACCTTCGGCACGCGCGGCAAGGTCGACAGCTCCCCGGTCATCTGCGACGGCAAGGCCATCGTCGGCTCCGAAGACGGGCGGCTTTACCTCGTCTCGCTGGCGGACGGCAAGGAACTGTGGAGCTACGAAATCGGCCAGGGCCTCACCGCCTCGCCCGCCGTGTCCGACGGCAAGGTGGTCATCGGCAGCGAGGACGGGAGCGTGTATTGTTTTGGAACTAAGGCCCTCAAGTGACGCCCGAAGCTGCACTCGAAACGCAAATCGAACGCTATCGCCGGATGACCGGAGAGGAGCGGATGGCCATTGGCTTCCAGCTCCACGAGTTGAGCTGCAACGTCGCGCGCGAAGGCATCCGCGCGCAGTTTCCAAATGCGACAGCAGATCAAGTGGAGCGTCACCTTCGAGAACGCCGTCGTTTGGAATACACCTCAACTCCCACTCGGCCTACCTTTGCTTTCGTTCACTGACACACCCAAGAAGCTACCTATGCCAGTCCCAGATTTCCAAACGATGATGCTGCCAGTGCTGACTGCGCTGGCGGATTCCAAGCCGCACTCCATCCGCGAAATCTCGGAAGCCGCCGCTAAGGCGATGGGGGTTTCCGAAGAGGACCGGCAAGAGCAACTTCCAAGTGGCAACGCAACGAAGTGGGGGAACCGAATTGCTTGGATTGCCTCCCATTTTAAGTTTGCTGAAGTGATTACGCGCCCAGCGAGGTCGCAGATTCAGATCACGGAGCGCGGCTTGCAGATATTGAAGGGCAACCCTACGCGCGTAGACATCAAGACGCTTCAGCAATTTGCTGAGTATCAGGCCGCAAAGAGTCAAAAGAAGGACGCTAGCAAGCCCACAGTTGAGGTTGAAGAGGAGCCAGTGATCCCACCGCTGGAAACTTTGGAGAAGAGCTACGACGAGCTACGCAAAGCGCTCTGTGCCGAGCTGTTGGAATTGATCAAAAGCAAGCCGCCAATCTTTTTTGAGCGACTGGTGCTCCAACTAATGCAGCGGCTGGGCTATGGCAGGCTGGTTCCAGATTCAGCCGAGCATCTGGGCGGTAGTGGCGATGGCGGAGTGGATGGACTCATCAAAGAGGACAAGCTGGGGTTGAGCGAAATCTATATGCAGGCCAAGCGATGGGACACGCCGGTAGGTTCCAAGACTGTTCGGGAGTTTCTCGGCGCACTGGATCAGGCTGGAGCGAAGAAAGGGGTGCTGATCACGACCAGCACGTTCACCAAGGATGCCAAGGCTCCGCTTGGGAAGACGGACAAGAAGGTTTCCCTCATTGATGGACAGATGCTTGCCGAATTGATGATTGACCACGACCTCGGCGTTTCGCCCGACAAGACGTTCCAGGTCAAAAAGATCGATTCGGATTTCTTCGAGGAAGATTGATTCATGAGCACCATCACCATCGCCTCGCTTCCGCCCGGTGCGCAGCACGCGCCGCCGCCCGCCCACTTGGCGACCACCGCCGGCAATTACTTCGTCACCAACTACCCCCCGTTCTCCTTTTGGAAGCCGGAGTTCGTGCCGGAGCTGACCGAAGCCATGGGGCAGCCGCCGCACGCGGGCGTGCCGCTCGGCCTCTACACCCACATTCCGTTCTGCCGGAAGCGCTGCCATTTCTGCTACTTCAAGGTCTATACGGACAAGGACTCCGCCGCCATCAAGGGCTACGTGGACGCCGTCTTGCGCGAGTTGGAGATGTATGCGGGCAAGCCCTTCATCGGCGGGCGCAAGCCCAAGTTCATTTACTTCGGCGGCGGCACGCCCAGCTACCTCAGCCCCGACCAGCTCAAGTATTTGACCGATGGCATGAAGCGCCTGCTGCCGTGGGATGACGCGGAGGAAGTCACCTTCGAGGCCGAGCCGGGCACGCTCACCGACCACAAGCTCCGCGCCATCCGCGACCTCGGCGTCACGCGCCTCTCGCTCGGCATCGAGCACTTCGACGACCACATCCTCGAAATCAACGG
>JAYTIO010000331.1:0-4959 GCA_043731805.1 Pedosphaera sp.
CTTCGCGGCGAGGTAATCGGTGGCCTGCGACTCGCGGTAGAACTTCTGGAGCTTGGCCGCTTGTTCCTTCGTGCGCTTGGCCTTCTCGATGGCCGCGAGCGCGAGGGTCGGCCCGCCGGCGAGCGTGGCAACTTCGGCGTCGGTCAACGTGCGCGGGAAGATGTGCAACTCATCCACGCGGCCGGTGAAGGGCGAGCCGCCGCCGCCGCGTCGCCCGATGGCGAAGGGCGCGGTGGTCTTGATGGTGCCGGGGAGTTTGTCCTTGAGCACCTTGGTCGGGACGGGCTGGCCGTTGACGAAGAGCTTGAGGCCCGCTGCCTTGCCGGAGCCGTCGTAGGTGAAGGCGAGGTGCTGAAAGGTGTCGAGGGGCAAGTCCTTCTCCGTCTGCACGTGGAGGACTTCCTCGGGCCATTTGTGGATGAGGTGGACGCTGGCCTTCGCCCCGTTGAACTCGATGTCCCAGCCACGGAAGTCGGGGCCGTTCGCCATCTTGCCGAGGGGCGCACCGGTGGTCTTGGCGCTCGTGCGGAGCCAGAGGCCGACGCTGAACTTGTCGGCGGTGTCGAAGTCATAGCGCCCGCCGAGGTCAGCGTGGCCCTTGCCGTTGAGGAGAAGTGAGTTGCCCTCCACGCCGTCGGCGAAACCCGTCTCGCCCGCGAGCGCGCCCTCGATTTCCTTGCCGTCGTGGGTCACGCCGTGGGCGTTGGTGTTGAGCGGGAAGTGGTCGTAGGGGCCGGCGACGCTGCGGGCGTTCGGGTCGGTGGAGACTTTGGTTTCCCACGCGAGCTGGGTGGCGTCGAGTTTGCCTTCGTGGTCCTTCGCCAGTGTGTCGGCGGCGGCGATTTGCCCGGCGAACTTCGCCAATTCCTTCTCCTGTTCCGCCGAGGGCACGGCCATGCGCGGCTCGGGGTTGAGAACGCGCGTGCCGTCCTTGCCCTTCTCCGGGACGTTGTGGAAGAACGCGTAGAGGCTGTAGAACTCGCGCGTGGTGACGGGGTCGTATTTGTGGTCGTGGCACTGCGCGCAGGCGATGCTCATGCCGAACCACGTCGTGCCCAGCGTGCTCACGCGGTCCACGAGGTAGATGTTGAGATACTCGGCGTCGATGATGCCGCCCTCGTCGGAGGTCATCACGTTGCGCATGAAGCCGCTGGCAACCTTCTGGTCCACGGTGGCGTTGGGCAGGAGGTCGCCAGCGAGCTGCTCGATGGTGAACTTGTCGAAGGGCTTGTTCTCGTTGAACGCGCGCACGACCCAATCGCGCCACAGCCAGGTCTCGCGGAGGGAGTCGTTGTGATAACCCGCCGAGTCCGAGTGGCGCGCGAGGTCCAGCCACGGGACAGCGAGGCGTTCGCCGAAGTGCGGGGAGGCGAGGAGGCGGTCGGCGGCATTGGCGAATGCCGATTGGCGATTGCCGATTGAGGAAGACTCGCGCACGAATGCGTCCGTCTCCGCGAGCGTGGGCGGCAGGCCGGTGAGTGCGAGGGTGAGTCGGCGGAGGAGGATTTCCGGCGGAGCTTCGGGGGCGAAGGTGAGTGTGTCCTGCTCCAGCCGGGCGAGCAGGAACTGGTCAATGGCGTTCGGCGGCGACTTTGGCCCTTGGCCCTTGGACTTCGGACTTTGGACCGCCGGCACCGCCGGCTGCACAACGGCGTCGAACGCCCAGTGCCCCGCATACTTCGCGCCCTCGGCGACCCAGCGGCGGAACAACTCCTTCTGCGCGGCGGTGATTTCCTTGTGCACAGACGCCGGCGGCATGAGGTCGTCGGCGTCCTTCGTGAAGAGGCGCGCGATGATGGCGGACTTCTCCGGCTTGCCGGGGACGATGGCAGGTTTGCCGGACGTGCCGGCCTTGAGCGCTTCGTCGCGCACGTCGAGGCGGAGCTTGCCCTTGCGCGCCTTGTCGTCGAAGCCGTGGCACTTGAAACACGTGTCCGACATGATGGGCCGGATGTCGCGGTTGAAGTCCACCGGGACGGGTTTGGCGCTGGGCGCAGCGGCCCGGGCGGGCGGCGCGGCAAGCAGCAGCGCGACGAAAAACAGCACGGCGTAACGGGTCTTCAGCGGCATAAGCGGTGCGTTTGACCCCGGTGGTTTCCGGCTCATTCAGGAGGAACTAAGGCGGATTTTCTGCCGGCGAATCTACGCGAATGAAACGCGCGGGAACGGACGCACTCGCCTCATTCGCGGTGATTCGCGTGGTTCACGGGCCACCCAACCGGGCGGCGGACGTGGGCGTCCGCGCTCCAAGTCACGGGGCGCTCTTGACCAGCTTCCAGACCTTGCCGCCCTTGGTGCCGAGCGCGCCGGTTTGGTTGGTGAGCACGTAGAGCTCGCCATCGTGGTCTTCGCCGAAGGCCCACACGAACGCGCCGAGGTGCCCGGCCGAATGGGACTCCGGCACGAGGTCGCCCAAGCTCCACTTGGCGTCTGCGCCGCGCGTGGCGGTGTAGAGGATGCCTTGGGGGAGGCTGAAATGCTTCGACCAGTCAGCGAAGATGTATTGGCCCGTGAGCTGCGGGAGCGCCTTGCCGCGATAGACGTAGCCGCCGGTGACGCTCTTGCCTTTGCCGGTCTGCGGGAAGGCGGCGAGGTTTTCGTAAACGAGGATGGGGTCAAACAACTTCGCGTTGCCGGGGTCGAAGTAGGGCTTGTCCAACGGCGCGAGTTCCTTCTTCGGGTTGAACCACTCGGCACCCTCGCGGAGGTTCCAGCCATAGTTGCCGCCCTTGACGATGATATTCACTTCCTCCCAACGGCTTTGGCCGACTTCCACTTCGAACAGCTCGCGTTGGCCGCCCCGGTCGAAGGTCATCCCCCACGGGTTGCGGATGCCCCACGCGAAAATCTCGGGCCGGCCGCCGCCCTTGGCGAAGGGGTTGTCCTGCGGGATGCCGTAGTTTTTCCCGGCGGCGGGCTTGTCCACGTCGAGGCGGAGGATCTTCCCGAGCAGCGTGTTCACGTCCTGGCCGTTGCCGTGGGGGCCGCGCGCCTTGTCGGTGTCTTCCTTGTTCAGGTCGTTCTTGTGGCCGCCGTCGCCGGTGCCGAGGTAGAGATGGCCGTCGGGTCCGAAGGCGATGCGGCCGCCGTTGTGGTTGAAGTAAGGCTCGTCAATCTGGAGGAGGATGCGCTCGGTGCCGAGGTCGGCGGTGTCGCCCAGCGCGGTGAACTCGGAGAGGTTCATCGTGTGGTCCCAGTTCGTCGGAGCCGAGGCGCGGAGGGCGGCGCTGTAGCAGACGTAGAACTTGTGGTTCGCGGCGAACTTGGGGTGGAGCGCGAGGCCCAGCACGCCGCGTTCGTCGAACTTGCCGACGTTGATTTTCAACTTGCTGGTGAAGTCGGCGAAGGGCTTGAGCTGGCCATCGGGCGTCATCAGGTGAACCGGTCCGACCTGCTCGGCGACGAGCACGCGCTTGCCATCGAAGTGCGTGAGGACGATGGGGGCGGTGAGGTTCGTGGCGAGGAGTTGGAGGGAGACGCCGCTCTTGCCGTCGGCGGCGAAGGCGGTGAGGGAAGCGGCGGCGAGCGCGAGGGCAGCGCACAGCCGAGGGCGGAAAGCTGATTTCATGCGCGGGAGTGTAGGCCTGGGCGGGGCGGTGACAAGCCGGGAGGCGGCTGTTGTAGCGGCGCTCTGTGAGCGCCGTGGGGAATGGGAACGGCGGTCACAGACCACCGCTACAGGCGCTCCCAGCGCTTGCCTCGCCTCCCCGGCTCCGGCGAAGCTGCGCGGGTTGAACGAGTTCCTCCAGCGCCACGAGTCCCGCCTGCGGCCCGTGCTGGCCGTGGTCGCCGGGCTGCTGCTGGCGGCGGCGTTTCCGAAGCTGGGCATCGCGGGGCTGGCGTGGGTCGCGCCGGGCCTGCTGCTCTTCAGCGCGGTCGGGCAGCCGGGGCAGGTCGCGTTCCGGCTCGGCTGGCTCGGAGGATTCGCCTTCCACCTCGCGGCGTTGCACTGGCTGCTGTTCATTCCGGTGACGGGGTTTCCGATTTTGGGCTGGGTGGCGTTGAGCGCGTATGCGGCGGTGTATCCGGGGCTGTGGGTGTGGCTGTGCTGGCGGCTGGCCCCCGTGCCGGCGGCTTCAGCCGCCGCCCGGACGCTGCCAACGGAGCGGCGACGGCGACTGGAAGTCGCCGGCACGGGCCGTTGGCGTCCGCGAGCTTTGGGCCACGCATAGCGTGGGCGTTGCAGTGCGCGGTGTTGTGGGTGGCGCTGGAAACCATCGTCGGCTGTGTGCTCACGGGCTTCCCGTGGCTCGCGCTGGGCGTGTCGCAGCACAAGCTGGTGCCGCTGATTCAAATCGCCTCGGTCACGGGCGTGGGCGGCGTGTCGTTGCTGATGGTGTGGTTTGCGGTGGCGGTCGCGGGGGACGCGGCGGCGTTGGTGGGCGAGCGCAATGGCTGGCGGAAGCGGCGGCTAGCCAGTGTGTTGCCACTGTTCGTTGCTGCCGGCGTAGCGGCTTGGGGCTTGACCCAGTTCATGATCTCTTTCCAACGGAGCACCGCATTCGGCGGCCAAGCCCTCACCCTCGCCCTCGTCCAGCCCAGCATCCCGCAGGCGATGATCTGGAACCCGGCGGAGAAGACCAACCGTTTCGCCAAGCTGATGCAGCTCTCCGAACTCGCGCTCGCCACGAAGCCCGACGTGCTCGTCTGGCCCGAGGCCGCGCTGCCGGACTTGAGCGCGGAGAACTTCCGCGCCGTCACCAACCTCGTCGCCACGCACCATGTCTGGATGGTCTTCGGTGCGGATGACTACGAGTTGAAGCCCGGCGCTCCGCGTGACTCGAACCGTTCAGCGGACTACGCGTTCTTCAACTCCGCGTTTCTCCTCTCGCCCGAGGGCAAGGTCGTCTCCGCCTATCGCAAGCGCCGGCTCGTCCTCTTCGGCGAATACATCCCGCTCGCGGACTGGCTGCCGTTCCTCAAGTGGTTCACGCCCATCGAAGGCGGCTTCACGGCGGG
>JAYTIO010000332.1:0-4189 GCA_043731805.1 Pedosphaera sp.
TGACGTTCAGCGCCACCCCGGCGGGGTCGTTGGTGTTCACGCCCATCCCGCCGGTGGCGCGGATGAGGAATTGGTTGCTGGCGTTGATGGTGCCACCGAAGCGGTTCCCGAACCGCCCGCCAGTGGCGTCCGCCCCGACGAAGGAACCGGGCGCGTTGACCTCGGCCTCCCGACCGGCGGCGAAGGAGTAGGCGCTGGCTCGCACTGCATTGGGGGCCATCTCAGTTGCTTGCAGAGGATTCCCCCGGACTCTTGCTCGCAATGCGATCCCCCCCCCTCTTACTCCCGCTCGGTTCGTCCCCGCCGCAGCGCAGGATTAGGATTACGAGCAGGCGGAGTCGCCTCCTTCAACTGGGGGTGAGGATCGCGCCCCTGCTCTCCCGTGCGAGCAACTGGGATGCGCCCCACCCAAAACCAGCCCTCCAACTTCCCAGTGGACAGCCGCCCCCGAATACGGCAAGCATCCGGCCGTCTATATCACCGCTGACGCGTGGCTAGCATGGTGCCAGCAACGAGTGTGAGCATGGTCGGACAACTGTTGAAAACAAAGTCGGTATGAAAGGTCAACCTATGAAGTTCGTTAAAGTCCTCGCTGCCGTGGCGTTCGCCGTGGCTCTCTCCACCACCCTCGCCCTCGCGGCGGACAAGGAAGCCAAGAAGGCCCCTCCCGGCAAGGTTGCCGGCTGCTGCGCCAAGGCTGCCAAGGATGGCAAGACCTGTGACCACGAGTGCTGCGTGGCAGCTGCCAAGGATCACAAGAACTGCGAGAAGTGCAAAGGCACGAACGAAGAGAAGAAGAAGTAAGTCGTCCTTCCAGTTACTCACGAACGGCCAGCGGCAACGCTGGCCGTTTTCTTTTTGCCCACCCTTCAGGCGACTTCGCGCCACCGCTGGGCTATCGGCACCCGCCGCCCGACCCCAAACGCCTTCGTCGTCACCTTCAAGCCCGGCGCGGCCTGCCGCCGCTTGTATTCCGTGCCGTCAATCAGCTTCACCACCCGCTGGACCGCCGTTGCGTCGAACCCTGCCGCGACGATTTCCGCCGCCGGACGGCTCTTCACCACGTATTCCTCCAGGATGGCATCCAGCACCTCGTAAGGCGGCAGCGAGTCCTGGTCCGTCTGGTTCGGGCGCAACTCGGCACTCGGCGGCTTGGTGATGGACGCCGCCGGAATGATTTTGCGCTCGCGGTTCACCCAATTCGACAGGCGATAAACCATCGTCTTGGGCACGTCGCTGATGACGGCCAGCCCGCCGCACATATCGCCGTAAAGCGTGCAATAGCCCACCGCCAGCTCGCTCTTGTTCCCCGTCGTCAGCAGCAGCGAACCGAACTTGTTCGACAAGCCCATCAGCACCACGCCGCGCAACCGCGCCTGGATATTCTCCTCCGTGGTGTCCTCCGCCAGCCCGGCGAACACGTCCTTCATCTGCCCTTTCACCGCTGCGAAGGCCGGCTGAATCGGAACCACGTCGTAGCGGATGCCCAAGTTCTCCGCCAACCCTCGCGCGTCGTCCAAGCTGCCTTGCGAGGAAAACTGCGACGGTAGGGAAACCCCGCGCACATTCTCTGCCCCCAGCGCGTCCACCGCCAGCACCGCCGTCAGCGCCGAGTCAATCCCGCCGCTCAACCCCAGCAGCGCGGACTTGAACCCGCACTTGTGCAGGTAGTCGCGCAAGCCCAGCACCAGCGCGCGATAGACCAACTCCTCGTCGCCGACCTCGGGCGGTGCGCCGGGCACCAGTTGCTCCGTGTCCACCAACAGAAAATCCTCCGTGAACAACGCCCCCTGCCCCGCCAGCCGCCCCTGCCCGTCAAACACCAGGCTCGCGCCGTCGAAGATGAGTTCGTCATTGCCACCGACGAGGTTGCAGTAGAGCAACGGGCAGCGCGTCTTGGCCGCGAGGCTCGCCAGCATCGCGCGCCGCGTCGTGTTCTTGCCCAAATGCCACGGTGACGCCGAGACGTTGAAGATCACCTCCGCACCCGCCGCCGCCAGGTCCGCCGCCGGGTTGCGCCGATAGCGCCGGTCGCGCCAGAACTCCTCGTCGTTCCACACGTCCTCGCAGACCGTCAGGCCCACGCGCTGGCCATTGAACAGAAACGGCTCGTTGCTCTCCGCCGGGTCGAAGTAACGGTCCTCGTCGAACACGTCGTAAGTGGGCAGCAACGTCTTGGTCCGCACCTCCGCAATCTTCCCGTGCTGCAACAGCGCCACCGAGTTCGTCAGCCCGCGCCCCGGCCGCCCCACCCTCCGGCCCACGAACCCGACGAGCAACCCCAACTTCCCCGTCGCCCCCGCGAGCCGCTCCAGCAGCACGAGGTTCTGCGCCACGAAGTGCGGCTTGAGCAGCAAGTCGCGTGGTGGGTAGCCGGTCGTGGCCAGCTCCGGGCACACCACCAAATCCACGCCCGCCGCCAGGCCGCGCCGGTAAGCCGCGAGGATGCGCGCCTCGTTCCCCACGAGGTCCCCGACGGTGGTGTTGAGCTGCGCGAGCGCGACTTTCATACGGCCAAGCCGCGCGAAGGATGGAACAGTGAAACGGCGAATGTCGAATGGCGAATGGCGAACCTTTGCGCCGGACGCATCCGGCCAAGGATTCGCCCTTCGCCATTCGTCATTCGCCATTCCCCCGAGTTCCCCCTTGGCTCGCGCGTGCCGGCCACAGAACCACTCAAGAACCTGCTAATCATCCTTCCGCATGGTCCAATCCCCCGCCCACGGATTGACCGCCCCGAACGCGCCCCAAGTCTGTTTCGGCTCCAACACGGCGATGTGCCCGTCGCAGTAGGCATACACGAATTTGCCTCCGTGGTAAGCCTTGGCCGAGTTGCCGCCGATGCCGTAGAGCTGGTTCGACGTGCTCTTCGTGACGCTGAAATGGTCATTGCCGGCGAAGTTGCGCGCATCCGGGCGCTCCACGAATAGCAGCGTGGTCTGGGGCGAACCGATCTGATGCTCCCTCAGCACCGCCGCTTGCACCAGGGCGTTGATCGGTGGCCCCCAGAACGACGAGTAATACAGCCCCACGCCACCATCCTGCAGCGACAGCAACGGCTGCCCGTAGTTGACCCCGCCCATGTTCGCCTCGGACATCGAGTAGGTGCGCCGCCAGGTGCCTGGCGTGTTAAACGCCGGCAGTGGCGGGATTTTGTCCTCCGGACAGGTCAGCAACTTGGACTGCTTCGCGATCGGGATGCGGTCGGCCTGCATTTCCGCTGCCGTGAGTTTCTTCCCGAGGTGTTCATAGAGCTGGTCATCGAACGAGTAAATCTGCTCGCCCGGCGTGCCCACCGGCTGGGGCCGGTAGATCGCTAGCGGCAGCGCCTCGTCATTGGAAGCCACATAATGCGAGTTCGCCAGATTCAACTGCTTCAGATTGTTCTGGCATTGCACCGTCCGCGCCTTCCCCTTCGCCTTGCTGAGAGCGGAGCCAATCAACCCCATGAGCACCCCAAGAATGCCGATGACCACCAGCAGCTCAACGAGCGTGAAGGCGCGGGTCCAAGGGCGAAACTGAGTGGGCGTGGTCTTCATGGTTTGGCGGGCAGCGGCGAGGTGGTGGCGTCCGGGTGCATCCGCGCATCGGCAAATCCGGCTGGCCAAGCCGGTGCCCGCAAGCGCGCCCGGAGCCGAGCAATGCCGCGCAAGTCTTCCCCGATGGTCCGCAGCACTTTCACCGTGCTGTCCCGGTCTTCTCTCCAGGCCACGGGCAAATCGTGGATGCGAAAACCCGCATGCTCCGCCAGCACGAGCAGCTCCGTGTCAAAGAACCAGTGATTGTTCTCCACCCACGGCAGGAGCGTCTGTGCCGCGCGACGAGACACGGCCTTGAACCCGCATTGCGCGTCGGAAAATCGCACGCCAAAGGCTGCGCGCAGCAATCCATTGTAACCTCTCGATAAAATCTCCCGCTGCCACGAGCGTTGCGTCCCGGCTTTCTGAAGTAACCGGGAACCCACCGCCAAGTCTGCCTCGCCGGACGCCACCACCCGCACTAGTTCCGGGAAGCTCGCGAGGTCCGACGACAAATCCACATCCATGTAACTGCACACCTCGGCATCGCTCGTGGACCAGACATGGCGCAACGCCCCGCCCCGCCCCTTCGCCTCTAGCCGCACCACGCGCGTCCGGGGAAACTCGGCCGCGAGCTGTCGCGCCAAGGCTGGCGTTCCATCCGTCGAGGC
>JAYTIO010000333.1:0-6670 GCA_043731805.1 Pedosphaera sp.
CGCGCTGGGCACCCGCTCATAGACCACCGGCAAAGGCTGGGCGCGCTCACGCAGTTCTGGCGGCAGTTCGCCCAGCGTGGCCTCGACCTCCTCCTGCGCCAGGGTGAGGATGTAACTCCAGTTCTCAGCCATACAAAGAGCTGACTCAGCCGCGCCGGGACTTCCCGCGCGACTTGGTGAACTGCTCCAGCACCGCCGGGTTCTGCTCGAAGAACGCCGCGAGGTCCGCGAGGCACGCCACCGTGTCCGGGCTGAGATGATGCTCGATGCCCTCGATGTCCGCCTGCTGCGTCGCCGCGTCGAGGCCGAAGAGCGAGAAGAAGCGCGAGAGCGTGGCGTGGCGCTGCCGAATGCGGTGGGCGACGGTTCGACCCTTCCTTGTCAGGGACAGGCCAGGTCCACGGCGATATTTTTGATAGTTTAAGTAACCCTGTTCAGCGAGCTTCTGCACCATGCTGGTGACGCTGGCCTGCTTGACCTTGAGCGAAGAAGCGATGTCTGCGACACGCGCGCACTTCTTCTCCTCGATCAACTCTTGGATGCGTTCCAAGTAGTCCTCGGCACTCTGGCTGGGACGCGAAGGGGTGACTGCGGGCGGCATTGTGGGCGGAACGAAACACGGGCCACGCGGGAAAGGGAAGCATCAAGTTGGCGTGCGGCGGTGGCCCGCGCTGGTGCGAAGCCGCGAACCGCAAACTTCCCTTCCGCAGTTGAGTCGGGTTAAGTCGCACCCATGCGTAGCTATCAAAACTTCATCGGCGGCGAATGGGTTGCCGCCCAGTCCGGCCAGACCTTCACCAACCTCAATCCGGCCGACACCCGCGAGGCCGTCGCGCAGTATCCGCAGGGTGGTCGAGCGGATGCGCTTGCCGCCATCTCCGCCGCGCAAGCCGCCGCGTCCGGCTGGGCCGCGCAGACCTCCGTCGCTCGTGGGCGCGTGTTGAGCAAAGCCTCGCAACTCATCGAGGCGCGCAAGCCTGAGCTGGCCGAACTGCTCACGCGCGAGGAAGGCAAGACGCTCGCCGAAGCCACCGGCGAAGTGCAGCGCACCGCCGATATCTACCGCTTCTTCGGTGGCCTGAGCTACGTGCTCGGCGGCCAGACCATCCCGCACGATTTGCCCAGCCAGTTGCTCTACACCCGCCGCGAGCCGCTCGGCGTCGTCGCGCTCATCACCCCGTGGAATTTCCCCATCGCCATCCCGGCCTGGAAAATGGCCCCGGCCCTCGTCAGCGGCAACGCCGTCATCATCAAGCCCGCCTCGCAAGCCCCCGCCATGACCTGCGAGCTCGCGAAGATTCTCGCCGAAGCCGGCCTGCCCAAGGGCGTGCTCAACGTCGTCACCGGCAGCGGCCGCGAAGTCGGCGGCGAACTCGCGACCAACTCCGCCGTCGTCGCGCTCTCCTTCACCGGCTCGCTCGGCGTCGGCTCGCAAATCTACCAGCAACTCGCGCCGCGCATGGCCCGCGCGCAGATGGAGATGGGCGGCAAGAACCCCACCATCGTCCTCGCCGACGCCGACCTCGACCTCGCCGCGCGCCTCGTGGCCATCGCTGGCTTCGGCCTAACCGGACAGGCTTGCACTGCGACCAGCCGCGTCATCGTCGAGCGCAGTGTGGCGGACGCGTTCGCCGCGAAGCTCGTGGAGAAGGCCAAGGCCATCGTCGTGGGCAACGGCTTGAAGTCCGGCGTCACGATGGGCCCGGCCGTCAGCCAGGCTCAGTTGGAAGGCAACTTGAACTACATCGCCATCGCGCAGCAGGAAGGCGCGACACTCCTCTACGGCGGCGCGCGCCTCACCGACGGTGACCTTGCGCACGGTTACTTCATGCAGCCCACCGTGCTCGGCAACGTCGCGCCCGGCGCGCGCATCGCGTGTGAGGAAGTCTTCGGCCCCGTCGTTGGCATCATCCCCGTGGACAGCTTCGACGAGGCTATCACCGTCGCGAACAGCGTTGACGTCGGCCTCAGCGCCAGCCTCGTCACGCGCGACCTGAAGAAAGCGATGCTCTACACCGAGCGCATCCAGGCCGGCGTGGTGAAGGTGAACCAAATTTCCACCGGCCTCGCGCTACAGGCTCCGTTCGGCGGCGTGAAGAAGAGCAGCACTGACTCCTTCAAGGAACAGGGTGTGGGCGCAGTCGAGTTCTACTCGAAGCTCAAGACGGTGTATCTCGATTACTCCGCCTGAGTTTCGGCCACGGATGAAACACGGATTGAACACGGAGTCCGTGTTTCATCCGTGTTCAATCCGTGGCTAAGGAAACTGCTTTTCCCCCGAGGAACACGCGCTTCACTTTCAGCCGCTGGTTCAGCACCAGCACATCCGCCCGCTTGCCCGGCGCGAGGCTGCCCACTTCCCCAGCGACTCCCGCGCGTTCCGCCGGCGTGAGGCTCCGCCATGCGGATGACTTCCGGCAGTGACGCCGAGGTCACGGCCTTCATGTGCCTCACCATCGTGTCGAGGCCGACGACTGAGCTGGCCAGCGCCCCGTCACCGGGCACGAAGTCTTGCCCAGCCCAGCGCTCCGGGCCTCAGGCAAACACCCGCTTGAGATACTCAATGCTCTTCGTCGCGATGACCTCCGGCCCTTCCGTGAAGTCGAACACCTCGACCGACACGTAGCCGTCGTAGCCCACTTCCTTGAGCGCGCCGGCGATGGGCCGGAAGTCCACGTCGCCGAAACCGGGGCCTTTCAGGTTCACGTCGTTCGCGTGGAAGTAGGCGAAGTTGCCCCGGCTCTCCCGGATGATTTGCGGGATGGGCTTGGCCTCGGAGGACATCGCCTTCACGTCGAGGATGACCTTGAAGTTCGGCGAGGCGAGTTGCTGCGTGAACTGGATGCCGAGCGCGGCGGTGTTGATGAAGTTCGTCTCCGCCGGCGCGAGCGGCTCGAAGCAAATCGTCACGCCCCGGTCCTCCGCGCGCTTCACCGCGTCGCGGAACACGTCGGTGGCCCACGTCCACGCCTGGTCGAAGGTGACGCCCTCGATCACGTTCCGCTGCTTAGGCGAGCCGACCACGATGATGCGTCCGCCGAGGTCCGCGCAGCCGTCCACGAGGTCGCAGAAGTAGCGCGCGGTCTTGCCGCGCACCGCCGCGTCCGGGCTGGTGAGATACATCCCTTCGGCCTTCACGAGCACCCAGTGGATACCCGAAATGGCAATGCCCGCGCGGGCGGCGGCGTCCTTGATGCGCGTGCGCTCGGCGGCGGAAATGTCCGTGATGTAGTTGGCGAGGGTGAAGGGCGCGATCTCGACGGCGTCGTAGCCCGCCTGCGCCGCGTAGGCGAACGTGTCCTCGATGCGCCAGCCTTGGAAGATCTCGTTGCAGATGCCGAATTTCATGGTCGGCGATTAAGTCGCGGGGCGCCGCGTGGGGCAAGGGCAAAGCCGTGTGTCGCGACTGCATTCGCCGGATTGACCGCCAGCCATCAGCCTCCTACCGTCCCGCCCATGTTCATCCTCGACGCCCATCTCGACCTCGCCATGAACGCGCTGGAGTGGAACCGCGATCTCACGTGGTCCCTCGAACGCATCCGCCGCTGGGAGCTGGGCCGGACCGACAAGAAGGACCGCGCGAACAACACGCTGTGCTTCCCCGAGCTGCGCCGCGCCGAAGTCGGCCTGTGCGTCGCCACCCAGATCGCGCGTTACTCCCCTTACTTCCATCGGCTGCCCGGCTGGAACTCGCCTGCGCAGGCGTGGGCGCAGACGCAGGGCCAGCTTGCGTGGTATCGCGCCATGGAGGAGGCGGGCGAACTCGTGTCCATCCGCACGGGCGCGCAGCTCGAAGCGCACTTCAAGCTGTGGCAGAAACTCCCGCCGCCGGACCCGAAGGTTTACGTGGTCGAGTCCCGCCGGCAGCCCGCCAAGCCGCCCATCGGCTACGTCCTCAGCCTCGAAGGCGCGGACTCGCTCATCACGTTGAAACACCTGGAGCGCAGCTACGCGGACGGCCTCCGCGCGCTCGGCCCGGCGCACTACGGCCCCGGCGTCTATGCCCACGGCACGGATGCGGAAGGCCCGCTGCCCGCGCGCGGCAAGGACTTGCTCAAGGAGATGGACCGCCTCGGCATGATCCTCGATAGCACGCATCTCAACGACGAGTGCTTCTGGGAGGCGATGGAGATTTTCCAAGGTCCGGTCTGGGCCAGCCACCAGAACTGCCGCGTGCTCGCGCCGTGGAACCGCCAGTTCGCCGACGACATGATCAAGGCCGTGGTCGAGCGCGGCGGCGTGCTGGGCATGGCCTTCGATGCGATCATGATGGTGCCCGGCTGGCTTCACAACCGGAGCAAGCCCTCGGACTTCAATCTCAAGATCGAGCGCATCTGCGAGCACATTGACCACATCTGCCAGCTCGCCGGCAGCGCGCAGCACGTCGGCATCGGCACGGACCTCGACGGCGGCTACGGCAACGAGCAGACGCCGATGGACCTCAACTCGATCTACGACCTCCAGACGATCCCCGGCCTGCTCAAGAAGCGCGGCTACAAGAAGGCGGAGATCGAAGGCATCATGTCGGGGAACTTCCTGAACTTCCTGCGGAAGCACCTGCCGGCGTAGCCGCAACCTTCAGGTCGCGAAGGGCCGAATCGGTTCCGCTTTAGTCCATGCGTGGCCGCTGGAGGAAATCGGAGCCGTTCTCCCTCACCCTGGCCCTCTCCCGCTGGGAGAGGGAATGACTTCGCGCCTGCTCGTGAACCCGTGCGCCACCGTTTGCCGGGACGCGGACTGCGTGGCTCCCTCTCCCAGCGGGAGAGGGATGGGGTGAGGGAGAAAGCGTTCCTACTTACGGTAGCGGCACGGCGCGATAGTAGCGCTGGGTGCGGCCCGGTGAATTGGGGTCAATCACCAGATACGGGCTGGAAGGCAGCGTGATGTTCGTGAGCACCAGCCAGTTCGTGGTGCCGACGGTCACCACGTCCGCGTAATCCACCCGGAGCTGCTGGCCGATTGGCCCGGCGATTAACATTGAGGCAATCAACTTCAAGTCGAAGAGCAGGAGGTTCGCGCTCTGGCTGGTGAGTGAACCACTCGTTGCACTGCTCACCACGACGCGGTATGCGCCGGCATTGGCTGCGTTAAGATTTGTAAGGGTCAGGAACGACTGGGTCGCGCCGGGGAGGTTGGTGCCATTGAACTGCCATTGGTAGCTCAGTCCCGTGCCGATTGCGCCCACGCTCAGAGTCAATCCGCCGCCCAAGGCGAAACTTTGACCCACCGGATGGCCGAAGATACTTGCCGGCACAGGTGCCACCAGCGCAACGGAGTGGGAGCCCCCCGCCGCAATGGCCATCACCCCGCTCAAGCCGGCGGGAACAGTCGTTTGACCAGAGTTGTTGTTTCCCCACGCCACGAGAGTTCCGGCAATGGCCGCGTTCCCCGAAGGCACTACCGATAAGAGCAAGAGGCAAGGCAGCAGCAAGGTGGCGTTCTTCATGTGAAACATTGAGTTCATCGCAAGGTTCTCCTATCCCGTCACCGCAAGGCTCCCGACATCGCTCCACTGGCCGAAGACTGGGTCGCCGTCGAGGTAGGGCGCGTCTGTCCTCAGCGCGCCGGTTGCGTGTTCGTTCGACACAGAGGCGGCGGGGTGAGGACAACCCGCCCTACCACTTTGGTCGGTAGGGCGCGTCTGTCCCCAGCGCGCCGGTTGCGTGTTCGTTCGCCACCGAGGCGGCGGGGTGAGGACACCCCGCCCTACCAAGTTTAGGAACTCAACTGCGGCGGCGGACGGTCGCCCGGCGCGTAAAGCCACAGCCAGTCCTCGGCGCGTTCGCAAGCGCCCTTCCGAACCGGATTCATCAGGATATACTCCCGCTTCTCCATCTCCTCGTGCTGGCTGCGCAGGCGGTGGTCGAAGAAGTCCCGTTGCCACGCGATGCCATGCTGACGGGCCAGATACTTCTTCCAGTTGGTGACGGTGGCTTTCATGCCTGGGTCGCGGGGAAACGCCAAGATGGCGTGGAGATGGTCCGGCATGAGGAGCATCAGCCGGCAGTGCCAGACCAGCCGCTCGTGATTGAACCGCGCGGCGGCCAGCACGGCCTCGCCCACTCCCGCCCGTGCCAGATGATTTTGCCCGCGTGGCTCGCAATTGATGGTGATGAAAAAGAAACTGCCCTCGGCCACCCACTGCGGCACTTGATGCGGCAGGCGCTGGCGAACGGGAAGGCTCATGGGGGGAGAGTATAAACGTGGTCAGTTGGAACAAGTCTGCATTCGGCCCAAGGCTGGTAGGGCGCGTCTGTCCCAGCGCGCCGGTTAGGTGTTCGTTCGCCACCGAGGCGGCGGGGTGAGGACACCCCGCCCTACCAGTTTCAGTTGTTTGGGTGGTTGCTTGCATCGCGGTTTACGGCAGCACACCGGTGATGGCGGCGGTGGGCTGGCTTTCGCCGACGGCGTTGCGGGCGGTGACGGTGATGTCCAGTTGCGTGCCGGCGGGCTGGGCGGGGAGGGTGATGATGCCTTGGCTGTCGGCCACAATTTCGTTGAAGACTTGCACGCCGGTGGCTTTCACCACGGCGCGGAGGCGGTATTTGTCCGCGCGGCGGGCGTCGTCCCAATCGGCGAGGAGGGTGCGGCTGCCGGGCGCGCCCACGGTGACGACGAAGTTCTCGGGCACTTCGGGGCCGGAGCCGTCGCTGGGCTTGTCGAAGCCGAA
>JAYTIO010000334.1:0-2052 GCA_043731805.1 Pedosphaera sp.
AAGCTCACCGCCCTCTTCGGCAACCTCCAGACCATCTCCGACCGCATCGCCAAGGGCGAGGGCACCATCGGCAAGCTCATCAGCGACGACGCGCTCTACCAGTCCACCCTCAAGACCGTGGACACCCTGAACAAGACCGCCACCGACGCCCAAGCCCTACTGGCCGATGCCAAAGGCGCCATCCGCCAAGTGGAAGGGACGTTCACCAACGTCAACGGGGCCATCGGCGACGTGAAGGGCTTCATGACCGAAGCCAAAGGCTCGCTTGCCGACGTGAAGCTCGCCATCGGCGACGCCCGCCGGGCCTTGACCAACGCCAGCGACACCGTGCTGGTCGCCAAGCAGACCCTGACGGACGTGCGGGCCGACCTCCAGGCCGGCAAAGGCTCGCTCGGCAAGTTGCTCAAAGACGAGGCGCTCTACAACGAGACCACCCTGGCCATGAGCAACCTCCGCGAGATCATGCAGAAGATTAACCGCGGCCAGGGCACCGTCGGCAAGTTCGTGAACGACGACAGCCTCTTCAAGAACGCCAAGATGACCCTCCAGAAGCTCGACAAGGCCACCGAAGGCCTGGAAGACCAAGGCCCCTTAAGCGTGCTGGGCATCGCGGTGAACAGCCTTTTCTAGGAACCAGACCAATGCGTTTTCCCCCGCAAAGTCGCAGTCATAGTCGAGGAACTCTGCGGCAGTTCGGTCAGCTCCACGTAGGTCAGTCAGCGCGCGGGCGAGCGCGTGGTTTGGCGTCCCGCCTTAAGTCGGCGGGGTGGCGACTTGGCTGAAACTGCGGAGGGTTTTGAAGCGGATTGCCGTTCGGACGACTTGCCGGCTGAAGCCAGGACTCCGAACGAACGCCACCGCGCGAGCCTACGGCAATCCGGCGCGCTTAAAATGAAGTAAGGTGAACGCGAAACGGAAAAACCCCCGCCGAATCCCTCGCTACCGTCACCCATCGCCTCTCAGAATCTCACCGTTGAACCTCCCGAAACTCCCCCGACACCGGTGGCAGGGTTCGCACTGGGCGTTGGCAGCGGCGCCTTGTTGATTTCGCCTAAACGCTAAAAACCGTTGACTTTATTGGTGATTTTTCAACTGTGTGGCCGTGTCGGAACCAATCTCCATCATCGTTCCCGTCTTCGACGAGGCGGATAATGTCCTGCCCATGGCCCGGGAGGTCACCGCCGCGTTTGCGTCTGTGCCCAACGACTGGGAACTGGTCTTTGTGGACGATGGCAGCCGGGACGCGACGTGGGCGCGGATCGCCGAGGCGGCGCAGGCCAGCCCGCGTGTGCGCGGCGTGCGCCACACGCGCAACGCCGGCCAGAGCGCCGCGTTGTGGACGGGCATCCAGGCCACGACACGCCCGCTGCTGGCCACGCTGGACGGGGATTTGCAGAACGATCCTGCCGAGCTGCCGCGCCTGCTGCGGGAGTTGGAGACCTGCGACTTCGCGTGCGGCTGGCGGCAAAACCGGCAGGACACGTTCGTGCGGCGCGTTTCCTCGCGGCTCGCGCGCTGGGCGCGCGGCGCGGCGCTGGGCGCGGAGTTCCGCGACACGGGGTGCGCGCTGCGAGTCTTCAAGCGCACGGCGCTCGAGGGTGTGTTCGGCTTCAACGGGCTGCACCGTTTCCTGCCGATCCTCGTGGCGGGCGGCGGGTTCACCGTGCGCGAGCTGCCGGTGAACCACCGCGCGCGCGTGGCGGGCGTCTCGAAATACGGCGTGTGGAACCGGCTCGGTCGCGGCCTGCACGACTTGATCGGCGTGGGGTGGTATCAGCGGCGGCGGCTCCGGCCCGGGCCAGTTGAGCGGACGCCAAGTTGAGGCTGCGGGCAGGGTTTAATGCCGGCGGCCCGGGTTCAGGGGCGGGAATCGCGAGCCGTGGCGGTTCGTGGGTTCCCTCCCCGAGGAGAGGGCCGGGGTCAGAGGGAAAGGCCCGCGCAGCTACCAGCACTCTAACCCTACTTGGCGGATTCGGGAGGGGATGATGGCGATTTGCTGGGGTTTTCGGGGGCGAAGGCCCCGAAGTCTCCACTACAGGGCCAGCGGGGCGG
>JAYTIO010000335.1:0-3031 GCA_043731805.1 Pedosphaera sp.
GACACGCGCTCAGGGTCACGCGAGTTCCAGGCGTCCTCGGCCAGCTGGACTTTTTGTTGGGCGGTGGCCTCGGTGAAGGGCGGGAGCGGCGGTCGGGGGTTCATGGCGCGGTGAGTTTGAGTTGGGCTTCGAGTTCGGCAATGCGGGCTTGGAGCGGCGCGACGGCGCGTTCGACTTCGGCGGCAGTGTAGCGCGGCGTGATGAACTTGGGGCAGTTCCAATCATAGGAGAGCACCTGGATGACAAAGAGGCGCTCGACCTTGGCCGCGTGGCCGCCGGGCGGGGCAAGTTTTGCGACGAGTTCAGGCTGCTCGCGGGCATCGAGCACCGTCGCGTGGCCGAGGATTTTGAGCCGCTCGCGCGCCGCGTAGTCCATGAGGAAGAGGCTCACGCGATCATTCCTCGCGAGACTGCCGACGCTGATCATCTGCCGGTTGCCGCCGTAATCGGCGAACACGAGTTCGTTCGGGCCGGTGACGCGGAGGAAGCCCGGAGCGCCGCCGCGATGCTGGAGATAGGGCCAGCCGTTCTCCGTAGTGGTGGCCAGGTAAAAGGAATCGCGCCGCTCGATGAAGGCGCGTTCGTCCTCGCCCAGAGCTTCGGGCGGCGGCGCGGCGGTAGCGGTGGTGGCGGCGCGGCCATAGTAGTGGCGCTCGGCGGCGAGCACCGCCGGGGTGAGGACTTCGTGCAGGTAGCGGTCGGCCATAGTGGTGGTGGAATGAGCGGCAGCGGGTCAGGCCACGCCGCCGAAGCTGACGTAGTCGTGAGTTCGGACCCGTCGCCGTGCAAGCAGATTAACGGCTTGCGCGCTGGCGGACGCGCCGGGCCGCTCATCGCCCGGAAGTCGTGGGCGCTGCCCGGGAGTTCTGCAGCGGCAAAGTCGGTGAACATGGAGGATTGGGTGGTCGCGCTCAAGGCCCGCCGCGAGGTGCTTCGCCTGATGGGCACAGCCGCTGGCAGGCGTTCGCTCACCTCACAGCTCGTTCTCCTTGTCCTCGTAGAAGAGGCGGTAGGCGCGGTCGTAATCCGCGTCCGGCACGAGCACGTTCGCCTCGCGGCTCAAGTCCCCGTCCTCCGGCAGCGAGGGGTCCACCCACTCCTGCACCGCCGCGATGCCGTGCTGCTCCAGCATGGAGACGAGCAGCTCGGTGTTGATGACCGGGCCGGTGTAGAAGGTTTTCACGCGAGGTTGCGGGCGACCTGTTCCGCGAGGGTTGCGAGCCAACGCGCCGGGTCTGCCTTCGCTTGCTCCGGCGAGGTGAGTTGCGTCAGCCCGCGCGCGGACTGAAACCACTTGCGCAGTGTCGCCTCGTCCTGCACCACGCCGCCGAGGCCCAGGCACGGCAGCTTGCGCGCGTGACACCGCCGGGCGATTTCGCCGGTGCCTTTGCCCATCAGCGTCGAACGGTCCAGCGCGCCCTCGCCGGTGATGACCAAGTCCGCCGCGCGCAAATGGCCCGCCAGCTTCGTGTGGCGCGCGAGGAGGTCGAAGCCCGACTCCAGCTTCGCACCGGCAAACGCGCACAGCCCGAAGCCCAGCCCGCCCGCCGCTCCCGTGCCCGGCACGCCCGCGAGCTCACGGCCGAGCTGCGTCTTCACCACATTCGCCAGCCGCCGCAGCGCGCGCTCGGCGCTGGGGAATTCCTCCGGCCTAAGCCCCTTCTGCGGGCCATACACGCGCGAGCAACCGCGCGCGCCGAGTAGTTTGTTTTGCACATCCACGGCCACAGTGAGGTGGGGAAAGAGCTTCTGCCGGCGCGGCAGCACCATGCGATGCAGTTGCTGAAAGTGCGTCCAGCGGAAGAGCTCTTCGTCGCGGCCATTGAAGAACTGCCAGCCCAGCCCGCGCGCCAGCCCGGCCCCGCCGTCATTCGTCGCGCTGCCGCCGAGGCCCACGAAGCACCGCCGCGCGCCCTGCTTCGCCGCTGCTTGCAACACGGCGGCGAGGCCAAACGTGTCGAGCTGGAATGGGTGGAACTGCTGCGGGGGCAGCATCGCGAGGCCGATGATGTTCGCGGACTCGATGATGGCGGTCTTCGATTTCGCAGCCCACCACCACGCGCCTTCCAACGGCCGATGCGCGGCGTCCACGGTGCGGACCTTCTGAAGTTTGGCTCCGAGCGCCGCGCTGAGGATTTCGCCGAAGCCCTCGCCGCCGTCGCTGATGGGCAGCAGCGTGAGGCGGTCGGTGGGGCGGGCCTTGTGCCAGCCGGCGGCGATGGCCGCGGCAGCGGCGTGAGCGGTGAGCGTGCCTTTGAACTTGTCCGGGGCGATGAGAACGCGAAGTGACATGGGCGCAGCCTACCAACCCGCGCCCGCGCTGTCAGCCGCGAGCTGCGCGGCGGAAGCCCCCGGGCCGAACTGCGCACCGCCCGCAGCAGCGCCGCTTGCACGGCGAGCTGGGACATTCTGAACCGGTGCTTGGGTCCGCTTGCGCTGCGACCGGGAGCAAAGTCCGGCAACTCCACCGCAGCAACCCCGCTGTTGCCTCGGTTCCGCCCGGGTGATAGGCTCCCCGCACCTTTGACAAATGTCTGACAACCAACGCAGCCCGGAAAACGGCAAGAACGACCAGAGCGATGAGTTCAAGATGGGCAACCGTCCGTGGATCATCTGGCTCATTATCCTGTGCTTCATCGCGGTCCTGATGTTTTTCAAAAACCAGACCGAGATCAAATCCACGGTGCTCACCTACCCGGACTTCATCAAGAAGGTCGAGGCCAAGACCATCCGGAACGGTCGGATCACCTACAATCCCCAGACTTCCGACCTGAAGGAAATCACCGGCACCTACGTTGAGCTCGCTGCCAGCGGCAAGCCGGTGATGGCCGAAGGCAAGGAGAAGGAAACGCCCTTCGTCATCAAGATTCCAGTCACGGACAAGCTCGTCGAGAAACTGCTCGAGAGCGGCGTGTTCGTGACCAAGGAGCCCAACACGCTCTTCTGGTCCGTGGTCATCAGCCTGCTGCCCATCCTGATGATCGGCGCGTTCATCTACTTCGTCTTCATCCGCAACCTCAAGATGGCCGGC
>JAYTIO010000336.1:0-1919 GCA_043731805.1 Pedosphaera sp.
TGGGTCGAGCGGTGGCCTTCGCCTCCGCTTCAACCCTTCAACCCTTCAACCCTTCAATCCCAGACCCGGAGAACAAGCTCCTTGCCCACTTCCCCCTCCGCCGCCTCGAAGCCGAGGAGGTGCGCGACGCGGTGCTGTTCGTCGCCGGTTCGCTGGACCGCACTATGGGCGGCAAGACCATCCCGGTGAAAAACCGCGAGTTCTTCTTCAATCACACCTCGAAGGACGCCACCACCTACGACAGCCCGCGCCGGGCGCTCTACCTGCCCGTCGTGCGGAACAACGTCTATGACCTCTTCGAGCAGTTCGACTTCCCCGACCCCGCCGTGCCCAACGGCAACCGCAACGCCACTGTCGTCGCGCCGCAGGCCTTGCTGATGCTCAACAGCGAGCTGGTGGGCAAGGCGGCGGAGCAGTTCGCGGCGAGCCTCCACGCCGCCGCGAGCGACGAGGTGCGGCGGATTGAACTCGCTTACGTGAAAGCCTACGCGCGCCCGCCCACCGCGAAGGAGTTGGCCCGGGCGAAGCAATTCCTCGCCGACTTCAAGCCCGACTCCGCCGCCAGCCCGAGCGCGTGGACCGTGCTCTGCCAGTCGCTCCTCGCGGCGAACGAGTTCATCTACCTGAACTGAAAGTCCGCTTCCGCGCCGCCCCTCACAGCAGTGCACTCAACCGTTTCAGCAGCGCTCCCGTCGCCTCCAGCCACCAGCCGAGCACGGTGAGCAGGCCGGCCTGGCCCGTGAGCAGCGGGATACCCAGCAGCAAGCCCAGCACGTTGCCCAGAAAGATGATCACGCCGGAGAAGACATAGCCCTGGCTGGTGATGTCCGACTGCCGCGTCTGGAGAATCTCCCACGTCAGCGTGAGGTGGAAGGCGTAGGCCGCGCCCAGCAGCAGGTGGAACAGCGGCGTCCACCGTCCCCAGCCCCAGATGAGATGGCCGGCGAGAAACCCCAGCACCACCAGCACGGCGTAGAGCGGGAAGAAATACGGCGCGAGCGCGACGAGGAAGTTGGACTTCGTGATCACCACCTCGCCGCCCTCCGACGTGGCCTTGAACTTCTTCAGCTTGCCGCCGAAGAGCCACGACCACACGACGTGCGTCAGCTCGTGCCCGACGACGTAAATCCACATCGGCTTGGGCAGCAGGGCGAACACGGCCAGCCAGCACGCCGCCCCCGCCGCCAGCGGCACCCAGACCTCCACCGCCCCGCCGCTCGCGCGCACGACCTTCACCAACGCTGGCACCGCCCCCGCGCACAGCGGCAGCAGGAGGAGGCCGAGGATGAACTTGAGCCACTTGGGCACGGCGGAAACGGGGCTGCCAGCCTAGCGCGCCTTCACCACGCGCGTGTCGCACATATGGTCGTGCAAGGTCCGCTTCTCCACGTCGAAGCCGGCGATGACGTAGCCGAGGTAGCAGACCATGCCGCTGATGATTTCCGCCCCGGCCCGCCCGCAGGCGCGGCCAAAGCTGGGCTTGGAGCCGTCGGCCTTGATGACCTTGAGGCCGCACACCTTCTTGCCCAGCGTCGTGCCCCACAGGCCCACGAGCACGGCGTTGTAGCCGACGGACAGCGCCATCGCGACGAGCTGGGCGACGCCGTTGACCAGCAGCAGCAGCCCGAACGCCTCCGGCCCGCTCCGTTTGAATCCACCGCTGGCGGCCATCACGATCCCGACCAGAATGCCAATCGGGAGGCCGACAATCAGGCCATCAATGAACTTCGCGCACAGGCGAATCCAGAACCCCGCATACTCGAACTCCGCCGTCGCCGACCGCACGGGCGTCGGCGCTGGGGTTGCCTCGGTGGGCACCGGCGGCAGGACCGGCCCGCTCACGGTGCGCCAGGGCTGCCAGTGCGCCAGACCCTCGCGCCAGACCAGCGTGTCCCCGGTGACGACGCCGTCCTTGGCCA
>JAYTIO010000337.1:0-1860 GCA_043731805.1 Pedosphaera sp.
GTTCTTCTTTACCCACTTGGACATTTTGCCGTCTTTGAACTTGGTGCCACCAAAGTAGTGCGGGCTGTCCACGCGCGCGGGGTCGAGGAGGCCAGCAAGCCATTCGCGGCTGGCGAAGCCCTTCAAGTCCGGGGCCCACGGCCGGGCATAGACCGTGATCTGGTCACCGAGCTTCAACTCGCGGCCGTTCAGGCCCTTGTTCAGCTCGTGCAGTTGCTCCGGCTTGAGAAAGCGAAACTCCGCGACGCCAGCCCAAGTGTCCCCGGCGCGCACGGTGTAAGTGTTGAGCGGCCGGTGGCCGGTGCCATCGTGGCCGTCGAAACGATGGCAGCTCGCGCAGTTCTTGGCGAAGAGCTTGGGGCCTTGGGTGAAGGGGTCGTTGCGCAGCAGCGCCGCGCCGCCCGTGGGCGGGATGCCGCGCTCGGCGACGAGTTGGCGCATCCGCTCGGAGCTGCTGCGGTCCTTCTCCTTGGCCGCGAGGTAGGTTTCGTCCGTGCTGTCCTCGACGAGGGCGAGGCGCGTGAGCGTGACCGCGCCCACGGCCACCGTGCCGAGGAAGAGGACGTTGAAGCGGTGGCCGTGCCGCCACTTCGCCACGAACGGCATGAGTGCGATGACCGTCATTACCAGGCCGGGGATGACCATCGCGCCCCAGACCTCGGTGCCGCCGGGGAAGTATTTCAGGAACTGGAAGAGGAAGAGCATGAACCACTCGGGGCGCGCGGCGCTGTATTGCTCCGAAGGATCGGCGGGCGCACCCAGCAGCACGCCCGGCGCGGCGTTGGGATGCTGCCAGAGCGGCACGAGCACGAAGCCCAGCAAGACAACGAGCACCGCGAGGCAGGCGGCGGCGTCCTTGAGGAATTGCGCCGGGAAATACTTCTCATCCGGACAGCCGCAGTCCTTGGGCGCGTCGGCGAAGCCGTGCCGGCGGTTCAGGTAATAGTGCGTGCCCAGCAGCAGCGCGACGCCCAGCGGCAGCAGCCCCGCGTGCAGTGCGAGGAAATGGGTGAGGGTGTGATGGCCGAAGGACGAGCCGCCCATGACGATCTTTTGGAGCAGCGGCCCGAGCACGGGCGTCACGCCCATGATGCCGATGGGCACGCGCGACGCCCAGAAGCCGTGCTGGTCATACGGCAGCAACCAGCCAGTCGCGGACATGGCGATGGCCAGCGGCAGCAGCAGGAGCACGAGCCAGAAGTTCACTTCGCGCGGCGCGCGATAGACGCCGTAGATGACCATTTGCAGCAGGTGCAGCACGAGCACCACTACGAACGCCTGCGCCCCGAAGTGATGCAGCCCGCGCAGCAGCCAGCCGCCGGTCAGCTCGTTCTGGATGAAATGCACACTCTCCCACGCGGTCTGCGTGCTGGGGCTGTAGGCTGTCCACAGGAAGAACCCCGTGACCGCCTGGAGGAAGAAGACGTAGAGCAGCAGCGTGCCCCACACATAGCGCCACCGAGAGCCGCCGGGGAGATTCTGGAACAGGAACGCCTCGGCGAAGCGCCCCAGCCCCGTCCGTTCGTCCACCCAAGCCAAGACCCGGTTAATCATGCGACGGGATGCTTCTCCTTGATGCCGAGTTGAAAATCCTGAAACCGCACCCAGACCTCGCTCTTGTTGCGCACCTCCACCTCCAACGTGTCCAGCGGGCGCGGGCTGGGGCTTTGCTCGTCCTTCAGCCCGCCGTCCTGCTTGAAGAGACTGTTATGGCACGGGCATTCGAAACTTTGCTTCTCTTCGCTGTAGTCAACAAAACACCCCGCGTGCGGGCAGACCACGCTGAGGGCCAGCACCTTGTCTTTCGGCTGCCGTTGGAGAAACACCGCGCCGATGGGCACCTGCGTGAACTTCGTCCAC
>JAYTIO010000338.1:0-3645 GCA_043731805.1 Pedosphaera sp.
CCCCGCCCCTTCGTCGTCCGTCCACTCGTATTCCCTAGAGCGGACAGGCGGATGGACGGACTCGGGGCTTCCGTCCGGGGAAAACTCCCACGGTCAGCACGGCGGCAGACAGGGGGAGAGAGTTCCTTCATCTCTTCTTCTCCGCCCGCTTGTCCTCCACCACGCCCAGGTCCGGCATCGTGGCGAGCGCGCGGCGCTTCGCGTCGTCGTCGATGTGCGTGCAGAGCCGGCTCACGGCCTCGCTCTCGTGCCTCACGATGTCGCGCGCCACGGCGTCGCTCACGCCCGCGTTCTTCAAGAGGCTGACGGCAGTGTGCCGGAGCGCGTGGAAGGAAACGTCCGACGCGACCCGCTTGCCGCTGCGACCCGGGCCGTCCTCCTGCGCCTTGTGGGTCCGCACGGGCGCAAGCCCCGCGTCCGCCAGAATCGCGGCGAACTGGCGGGAGAGCATCCCCACGCGGCCCTGCTTTTCAAGAACGGCGAATGCACGCGGGTGCAGCGGCGCTTTCGGGTCGTCGCCCGCCGGGAGATTTTCAATGTGCGCCGCCAGCGGCGCGGCGATGGGCAGGGACACGGCTCTTCCAGTCTTGCGGCTCACGTAGTTGATGCAGCACTTCTCCAAGTCCACGGCCTGCCACGTCATCGCGGCCAGGTCGCCGAACCGCGCGCCCGTGTAAAGCCCGAAGAGGACGAGCGAGCGCCATTCGTCGTCGCACTTGGCGAGCACCCGCTTCAACTCTGGCAGGGTGAAAGCCCGGCGCATCCGGTCGGCCTTGCTGTCGCGCTCCTTGCGGACCAGCCGCGCCACGTTGCGCGGCACCACGCCGTCGCGCTCGGCGGCCGCGAAGAACACTCGCACGATCTTCAAAGCGTGGTTCGCCGTGCTCTTGGAGACGCGCTTCGCCTCGGTGTTGCGGAACAACGCCAGGTCATCCTGCCGGAGTGCGCCCATGTCGGCGTCGGCCTTGCCACCCAAAGCGGCGTAAAGCTGCTCGGCCGTCCGCTGATACTTGTCCCACGTCGTCGCGGCCAGCGTGCCGCGATTGCGTTCCAGCCATTCGGTGATGTAGCCGCGCGCGGTCTTGCTGCCAAGGCCCGTGCCGGTTGTCTTGCGAAGCACGTCGTCAAAGGCGCAGTGCGCCGCACGCTGCGCCCTCTGGTCAGCGACGCCGGCCAGGAAGGATTGAACGCCATCCGGTGTCAGCCGACCCTGCGCGGCCTCTTCCAGTTCGTCGGCGATGCGCTGCGCGAGCTTCCGGTCCGTCGTCGCCGTGCTCCTTTTCAACTGACATCGCGCCTGTCCGACGTAGGCGGTGAAACAAGCGAGGAAGTAGGGGCTACGATCCTTCGGGTCTTTGGTGATGCTGGAGACGATCTAACCATAGCCTGTTTTTAGTCAGAATCAAATTCAGAATCACGCCAAGCATTTTCAAAACTCTACCATGTGTAAGCCATTGCAAAGCAACGTAGGCGCCATTGGCGTTTCTCGCCGTTGGAACCGTGGGTTCGAATCCCTCCCTCTCCGCCAACCGCACAACCCCGTTAGGATCAACGATGAACTCGCGGCCGTAGGCACCAGCGGAGCAAGGCGCGCGGCCCGGGCGCGACGGTTGCGGACTGGACTTTCCCCAACGTTCTCCGTCTGCTCACCGCACTCGCGCATGACACCCTGGCCGCAAAACTACGACCCGTTCGGCAACGCCTGGCTCTCCACCCTCGTCGCCGCGCTGCCGGTGGTCGTGCTGCTGGGGGCGATTGCGTGGTTGGAAATCAAGATTCACCTCGCGGCGCTGCTGGGGCTGGGCGTGGCGCTCGCGGTGGCGCTGTTCGCCTTTCATATGCCCGTGGATGCGGCGTTCGCGACGGCGGGTTACGGCGCGGCTTACGGGTTGTTTCCCATCGGCTGGATCATCCTGAACCTGATTTTCCTCTACCAGCTCACGGTGGACAAAGGGCTGTTCGCCGTGCTGCGCGGCAGTCTCGCGCACCTCGCGCCGGACCCGCGGGTGCAGTTGGTGCTCATCGCGTTCAGCTTCGGCGCGTTCTTCGAGGGCGCGGCGGGCTTCGGCACGCCCGTGGCGGTGACGGCGGCGATCTTGATGCAGCTCGGTTTCAAGCCGCTCCAGGCGGCGGGCCTCTCGCTCATCGCGAACACGGCCCCCGTGGCCTACGGCGCGCTCGGCACGCCGATCATCGCGCTCGCGGGGGTGACGGGGCTGGACCTGCACGCGCTCTCGGCGATGGTGGGGCGCCAACTGCCGCTCTTCTCGCTGATCGTGCCGTTCTGGGTGGTGTGGGCTTACGCGGGCTGGCGCGGGATGCTGGGCGTGTGGCCGGCGTGCCTGGTGGCGGGCGCGAGCTTCGCGCTGCCGCAGTTCCTCGTCTCGAACTACCACGGGCCGTGGCTGGTGGACATCGTCGCGGCGATTTGCTCCATGCTCGCGCTCGTGGGCTTGCTGAAGGTGTGGCAACCGAAGGATGGGTGGAAGCCAGCGGACAGCGGTCAGCCGACAGCGGTCAGCGAACAGCGCGAGCCAACTCAAAACTCAAAACCCGAAACTCAAAACTCGACCCTCGTCCGCCGCGCGTGGGTGCCGTGGATTCTCCTCTCCGTGCTGGTCTTCATCTGGGGCGTGCCGCAGGTGAAGCAGCAGCTCGACGCCCTCTCCGCGCCGAAGTTTGAAATGCCGCGGCTGCACCACGCCACCCTCCGCACCTTCCCCGCCGTGCCGAAGCCCACGGCGGACAAGCCCACCAAGCCGGAGGAAGCCGTGTTCAAGCTCAACTGGCTCTCCGCCACCGGCACCGGGATTCTCGTCGCCGCCCTGCTGGCCGGGCTGTTCATGGGCTTCTCACTGGTGGAACTCCTCCGTGTCTATCGCCGCACGTTGTGGACCGTGCGCTTCTCCCTCATCACCATCGCGGGGATGCTCGCGGTCGGCTACGTGACGAAATACTCCGGCACCGACGTCACGCTCGGCCTCGCGCTGGCGCAGACCGGTGCGCTCTATCCCTTCTTCGGCACGCTGCTGGGCTGGCTGGGCGTGGCGCTCACCGGCAGCGACACCGCGAGCAACGTCCTCTTCGGCAGCCTGCAAAAAATCACCGCCGAGCAGACCGGCATCAGCCCCGTGCTCATGTGCGCGGCCAACAGCTCCGGCGGCGTGATGGGCAAGATGGTGGACGCGCAAAGCATCGTCGTGGCGAGCACCGCGACGAACTGGTATGGGCACGAAGGCAGCATCCTGCGCTACGTCTTCTTCCACAGCCTCGCGCTCGCGGCGCTGGTGGGCCTCTTCGTTTCGCTGCAAGCTTACGTCCCGCCCTTCACCGGCATGGTGGTGAAGTAGGCTCGGCCGTGCGCGCCAAAGGAAATGGGTTTGGCCACGAAAGGGCGCAGAGAACGCAAAGGAATCCAGCCGGAAGGCAGGAGCTAGTCAGAGCCGCAGCCCGCTGACCGCTCGCCTTCCCGCTAGACAAAACCCCCACCCGGCGGCGTCCTCTTGCACAGATGCCGCCCCCGGACCTCGCCCGCCTCTACGATGCGCACGCGTCCGCCCTCTTCGCCTTCGCGCTCAACGTCACGCGCCACGAGGCCGACACGCGCGACGTGCTGCAAGAAGTCTTCCGCAAGCTCACTGCCCG
>JAYTIO010000339.1:0-13789 GCA_043731805.1 Pedosphaera sp.
AAAAAATCTCTACTGCTGCGCGTCGCACCCGACTCGGTGAGCGTCGCGCTGACCGGCGATGGCGCGCTGCGCAAGGACGGCGGCTTCTGGATTGCGGAGCTTCCCGGTGCGGCGAAGACGCGGCTGTGCATCTCGCGGGCAGACGCGGCGTCGCTCACTGCGCTGGCGAAGACCATCACCACGCCGCTCGACTTGGAGCCGCTCACGCTCGGCGGGCCGCAACGCTGGCCGCAGGAAGTCACCACGATGTCGGAAGCCGGCAAAGCGGACGGCGCGTTCATCGCCGACACGTTTCCGCTGCCGGTCGAGAACCCGTGGGAAAGCTGGCTGCGCCCCGGCGGCTTTGATTTCACGCCCGATGGCAAGGCCGCCATCGTGGCGATGTGGAACGGCGACGTGTGGCGCGTGGATGGGCTGATGGCCGCTGCGCCTGCACCGCTGCACTGGCGGCGCCTCGCGACCGGACTCTTCCAGCCGCTCGGCGTGAAGCTCCGTGGCAACGATGTGTTCATCACCTGCCGTGACCAGCTCGTGCGCTTGCGCGACCTCAACGGGGACGGCGAGACGGACTTCATCGAGAACTTCAACAGCGACCACCAGGTGACGGAGCACTTCCACGAGTTCGCGATGGGTTTGCAGGCCGATGCGGCAGGGAATTTCTACTACGCCAAGTCCGGCCGCCACGCGCTCGACAGCGTTGTGCCACACCACGGCACGCTGCTGCGCGTGAGCGCCGACGGAGCGCGCACGGACATTCTCGCCACGGGTTTCCGCGCCGCGAACGGCGTGTGCCTCAACGACGATGGCACGTTTTTCGTCACCGACCAAGAGGGCTTCTGGACGCCGAAGAACCGCATCAACCGCGTGAAGGCCGGCGGCTTCTACGGCAATATGTTTGGCTACACCGCCGTGACGAACACCGCCGACTCCGCGATGGAGCCGCCGATGGTTTGGATTACGAACGACAAGGACCGCAGCCCCGCCGAACTGTTGTGGGTGCCGAAGGGCGCGTGGGGTTCGCTCGGCGGCGCGTTGCTCAATCTCAGCTACGGCACCGGTCGCGCGTTCATCGTGCCGCACGAGGAAGTCGGCGGCGCGTGGCAGGGCGCGGTGTGCGAATTGCCGATGCCCGCGTTCGCCACCGGCATCATGCGCGGACGCTTCGCTGCGGACGGCGCGCTCTACACTTGCGGCATGTTTGCTTGGGCCGGCAATGCGACGGCGCCCGGCGGCTTCCATCGCATCCGTCGCACCGATAAGCCCGCGCATGTCCCCCTTGCCATCCACGCGGCAAAGGAGGCGCTGGCCGTGACCTTCAGCGACCCGCTTGACGCCACGAGCGTGAAGCCCGACGGCTTCGCCTTGAAAGTGTGGACACTCAAACGGACTAAGAACTACGGCTCGAAGCACGACGACGAGCACGCGCTGCCCATCGCCGCCGCGCGCCTCAGCGCGGACGGGCGCACCGTGACACTCACGGTCCCGATGCTCGCGCCCACGATGTGCTACGAGCTCAAGCTGGCGCTCAAAGGCCCCGACCGCGCGGCCATCGAGCGCTCCTTGCACGGGACGATTCACACCTTCGCCATTCCTTGAAAACACCCCTCCTCCCGCTCCTCACGCTCCTCACGCTGCGCTGCATTCACGCCCTCGCCACCGAACCGCCCGAGCCGCCACGTCGCTCAGGTGGACCCGGGCGGCGCGATTGACACGTGCCTTGCCACCGATTGCACCAAATTCCAAAATCACGTTGACGCCCGGCGCAAGCCGGTTCCCACACTACCAACCTATGACTTACCGTTTCTGGCTCGCCTGCCTCTGCCTCGTTGCCGCGCTGTCCGTGAGCGCGCAGACTGCCGCCCGGCCGCAATTGCAAATCATCAACGGCAGCGCGCAAGCCGTGGACATCTTCTGGCTCAAGTCGGCCGCGGAGCGTGTGCCCAATGGCTCGCTGGACCCGGGCAAGGACACGATTCTCACCACGACGCTCGGCCATCGCTTCGCCGTGGTGGGCCGCGAGGACAAGTCGGAGGCGATGGTGACGAGCACTGTGCCGGTGCAGGGTTTTCGATTCGACCCGGCGGGGAAGGACGGCGTCCCGGCCTTCTACACCCAGCGGGTCAGTGCGGGCGGATTTCCGATTGTCGCGTCGGCGAAAGTGAATCCCTACGCGCTGAAGGAGGCCGTGTTCCTCGTGGACATGATGCTCGCCAAACGCCCCGATGTGCGCGACGCGATGGTGAAAAGCGGCGCGCGCATGTGCATCATGGCGCACGACGAATACACCACAGACCTGCCGGAGTTCGTCCGCTTGGGCAAGGGTCCGATGCCCGGCTACCCCGGCGTCGCCGCGAAGGTTTATTGGGACGCCCGCGCGCGTGGGCTGGGTGGGAGTGAACGTGACCCGTTCTGTTCGTGTGCTGAGGAGAATTTGCTCGGCTATTCGGGCGACCCGTATGAGAAGGAGAACATCGTCATCCATGAGTTCGCGCACAACATTCACCTGCGCGGTCTCGCGAATGTGGACCCGACGTTCGACACGCGCCTGAAGGCCACTTACGACGCGGCGATGAAGGCCGGTCTTTGGAAGGGCAAATACGCCTCGGTGAGTCATCACGAGTATTTCGCCGAGGGCGTGCAGTCGTGGTTCGACAACAACCGCGTCAACGATCACGACCACAACCACGTCAACACCCGCGCCTTGCTCCTCGAATACGACCCCGACCTCGCCGCGATGTGCCGCGAAGTCTTCGGCGACACCGAACTGAAATACACCAAGCCCGCGACGCGCCTGACGGGCCACATGGCCGGCTACGACCCGGCGACTGCGCCGAAGTTTGTCTGGCCGGAGCGGTTGACGCAGGCGAAAGCGCAAATCCGCGCGAAGGCCGAGGCGCGCGACCAGGCCGCGAACGCAGACCCGTTGCGGGAGACGCGAACCATCGCCGGCTGGACGGTCCACATCAGCCGCGCGTTGCTCGCCACCAATGCGGCTGCCACGGAACGTGCGCTCGGATTGCTCAAGGTGCAGTTGGAGGAAATCATCCGCGAGGTTCCCGCGGCGGCGGTGGACGAATTGAAGAAAGTGCCGCTGTGGTTCTCGCCGGAGTATTCCGGGGTTGGGCCGCGCGCGGAGTATCATCCCGGCGCAGGCTGGTTGAGCGCGAACAAGCGAGACCCGGTGATGGTCAAGGGCGTCGAGTTCACCAACGTCCGCAACTTCGAGGCGGAGACGCGGCGCATGCCGAACTTCGCGCTGCACGAACTCGCGCACGGGTTTCACGACCGCGTGCTGCCGAAAGGCTTCGGCAATCCCGACATCAAGGCCGCCTACGAGAAGGCCAAGGCCGGCGGCAAGTATGACCGCGTGGAGCGCCAGGATTCCGAGGGCCGCAAGCGCATGGACAAGGCCTACGCGATGTCCACGCCGCAGGAGTATTTTGCCGAGACGACCGAGGCATTTTTCTCGCGCAACGATTTTTTTCCCTACACCAAAGACCAACTGAAACAGCATGACCCTGAGATGTTCCAGTTGCTCCAACAGCTTTGGAATTCGTCATCACAAAAATGAACCTGCCTGCTGTGACGCTTGGGCAAGTCAGCAGGCGTAACCTCTGGCAAAGGAATGGAGGCAAGGGAATGGAGAATACTTTCCACATTCCCTTGCCTCCGTTCCTCTGCCTCATCGGTTTGTTGTCTTTAGTTCAAACACCCGGAAATCGTGAATGAGTTGAAGGCACTGCTTGAAACTAGCAAGATGTCCGGACGGTCCCGAGATTAACATTATGAAACCACTCACCCTCATCGCAATTCTGACTCTGCTGGCCGTGCAGCAACCACTCCCCGCCGCCGGCGCGACCAAGCCGCTCAAGGTCTTCATCCTCGCCGGCCAGTCGAACATGGAAGGTCAGGGCTCGGTGGATCATGATTACAACGGAGGAAAGGGCAATCTGGTCTGGTCGATGGCAAACTCAAAGAGCGCCGACAAGATGAAGAAGCTCAAGAATGAAAAAGGAGAATGGGTCGTCCGGGATGATGTGCAGATATCATTCAAGGTTCGCGACAAGGTCCTGAAGGGTGGCCTCACGGTGGGCTACACCGGTTATGCCGCAGACGGATCGAGAAGGCACATGGGACCCGAGCTGGGGTTCGGTTTTGTTCTCGGCGACTTCTACGAAGAGCCGGTGCTGTTGATCAAGACGGCCTGGGGCGGGCACAGCCTGCACGGGCATTTCCGTTCGCCAAGTTCCGGCAAGCCGGCCTATGACACCGGCAACTGGCCGAAACCCGAGGATGTTGGGCAGTCTTATCGCCAAATGGTGAAAGAAGTTCGCGCCGCCTTGGCTGAGCTTGGCGGGCAGAAATATAAAATCGCGGGTTTTTACTGGCAGCAGGGCTTTAACGACATGATCACCCCACAGGCGATACCCGAATATGCGAAGCTTCTCGTCAATCTGGTCAGCGATCTCCGCAAGGAATTTAATGTGCCGAACATGCCGGTGGTTGTGGGCCAGCTTGGCAATGGCGGACCAGTGACTAGCGGTGCCATGTTTGAATTCAGAAAGGCGCAGGAAGAAGGAACCAAGCAGATCAAGAATGCTGTATTCGTCAAGACCACCGATTTTGCCCGGCCGTCAGAACTCTCGCCCTGTCCCACGCATGGACATCACTGGTTCGCCAATGCGGAGAGTTACTTCCTTATCGGCGAAGCGGCTGGCGAGGGTATGAAGAGCCTTTTGAAGTAATCTTTTTAGGTGAGGAGCTGCATCATGAAACCATCGAATAAAACCATCGGCCTGCTGGCCGCACTCGCGCTGGGACTCACCAGCCCGCTTTTCTCACAAGTCCCCGATCTCACCAAGGACACGCAGTCGGTGGACCGCAAGCTCACCTACAATCTGGGTGCGACAGGCCTGCGCGGCTGGATTTACACGCGACCTGCCAACTTCGCCGACAGCCAGCAGGGCAAGACGACGACGGCGAGCCGGCAGATTCTCGTGACCCATGTGGGGGCGAAGACTCCGGCGGACGGCGGATTGCAGGTGGACGATGTGATTCTCGGCGTCGGCGGGAAGCGCTTCGACGACGACGCGCGCAAGGCGCTGGGCGCGGCCATCACGGAGGCGGAGAAGACGGAGAACCGGGGCGTGCTCAAGCTCACGCGCTGGCGCGCGGGCACGACCGGGCAGGTGCAGCTCCGGTTGCGCGTGCTGGGCACTTACAGCGCCACCGCGCCGTATGATTGCCCGAAGTCCGCGCTCATCTTCGCCGACGCGTGCAAGGTGCTGGAGAAGGAGCCGCTGAAGGATGACCTGTGGGGCGCGATCAATGGCCTCGCGTTGCTGGCCACGGGCAACGCGGAGTATCTGCCGAGGTTGAAAGAGTGCGCGCGGAAGCTGGCGGCCAAGACCGAGGGACTGGAGCTACGCCCCGGCATGGTCGTGTGGGACTGGGGCTACAAGAACTTGTTCCTCTGCGAGTATTACCAAATCACTCAGGACCCCGAGGTGCTGACGGGCATCATCGCTTACACCACGCTGCTGGCGCAGGGGCAGAGCTTGTATGGCACGTTCGGTCACGGCGTCTCGATGCGGACGGAGGCGGGCGGCCTGCACGGTTCCATCGCGCCCTACGGTGCCCTGAACGCCGCCGGGTTGGTCGCGAATCTCTCCATCATCACGGGCCGGCGCTGCGGGGTGAATCATCCGGAGGTGGACGCCGCCATCGAGCGCGCGACGAAATTCTTCGGCTACTTCGTTGACAAAGGCGCGGTCCCCTACGGCGAGCACATGCCGTGGGCGAGCCACGACAACAACGGCAAGAACGCGATGGCCGCGGTGATGTTCGCCGTGCAAGGAAAGTGTCCGCAGGAAACGCAGTTCTACGCGAAGATGGTCACGGCGTCGTTCAACTGCCGCGAATACGGCCACACCGGCCAGGGCTTTAGTTATCTCTGGGGCGCGCTCGGGGCGAATGCGGGCGGACCGGCGGCGGCGGCGGCGTTCGTGCGCGAGGCGACGTGGCATCTCGACCTCGTGCGGCGCAGCGACGGCTCGTTCACCTACGACGGCGGCGAGCAATACGGCGCGGGCAAGACCGAGGACAATACTTACTTCGGCAAGAGCGGCTACTATGGCCTCAGCCCCGCCGCGTGCTACGTGCTCACCTATTCGCTGCCGCTGAAGAAGCTGTGGATTACCGGCAAAGACGCGAACCGTGCGAACCATTTGCCCGCGAAGGAAGTCGCGGCGTCCGTCGCGTCCGGGAAGTTCTACGAGGCGCGCACGCAGAAGTCGGCGACGGAACTCGTCGCGGCGCTCGGTGATTGGTCGCCCGTCGCGCGCAGTTGGGCGGCGGAAGAATTGTCCAAGCGTCCCGAAGCGAAGGCGATGGTCCCCGTTCTCATCACGATGGCCGAGGGCAAGGACGCATGGCCGAGACAGGGCGCGGCCGAAACGCTCGGCTATCTCAAGGACGCCGCCGCGCTCCCCGTGCTCGTGCGCCTGCTCACGCATCCCGACCGCTGGCTGCGTGTGAAGGCCGCCAACGCCCTGAAAAACCTGGGCGACAAAGCCAAGCCCGTCATCACCGACATGCTCCGCGCCGTGGTCGCGACTGCCGAGCCGAGCTTGCCGGTGATGTGGGAAGACCCGGTGCAGCTCACGCACGGTGAACTGGCCGCCGCGTTGTTCGGCGGGCTGCTGCGCGGCTCCATCGAGGGCATTGACACCAAGCTCCTTTACCCGGCGATTCAAGCCATCGCGCACAACGCCGACGGCATGGCCCGCTCGAAGTTGAACCACACGCTCGCGAACCAGCTCCGGCTCGCCGACGTGCAGGCGCTCGGCCCCGACATCCTCGCCGCCATCGCCGAGCCGGCACCCGCAGACACGATGTTCGGCAACGAAATCCGCATGGCCGGGCTGAAGGCGCTGGCGAAGTATGGCTTCAAGGAAGGCATCCCCGTCGCGGTGAAGTTCGCACGGACGCAGAGCAATCACGGCAGCGAGAAGCGCATGGGAGAAATCATGAAACTCCTCATCAGTTACGGCACTGCCGCGAAGAGCACGCTGCCCGAACTGCGCAAACTCGTCGTGCAATCCAACGCCGACACCGACTTCCCCGACTGGGCGAAAAAGCAGCGCAGCGCCTCGGTGGAAGCGGCCATCCAAGCGCTCGAGACGGCCACGGCGCAGCCGGAGCTGCGGAGTCTCTCCCCCGCTTTACCAAGGAACGGTTCGAAACTATAGGACCCGAAACTGGCAAACACTCCACGACCTGCTGCGACTGCTGGCCGCGGGTATCGCCCTCCTCAGTGCCCTGGCGCTCCCGCGCGTCACCCACGCGCAGGCTCATCCTCGACGGAAAGGCGCAACCGCCAAGAATCTACGACCGGACATCCACGCCCGGTTTTCTGAAAGGTGCTGGTGTCTTGAGCGTGGTTCCCAGATAACCTCGCCATACCTGATATGAAAAATTTCTCGAATCGTGCGTCGCGGTGGTTTCGGCTGAACACGTCGTTGCTGGCCGTCGCGCTCGTTTGTTTTGCCACCTTGAATCTTGCCTGGGGCGCGAACGACCCAACGGATGTCACGGCCCCCGTGACCGCCGCCGTGAAGGACGAGCGGCTTTCCATCGCGGCGACCAATGCAAAGTTCGGCGATACCGCGCCAGGCGTGCCGAAGAAACTGCGCGTCGAGTATCGCATCGGTAACGAGAAACTTTCGCGGGAGGTGACCGAGGGTGGCCAGTTGGACATCGCCGCGCCGGCGGGGCAGAAGCTCGTCATTCTCAAGGCTGTGTATGGGTCGGCGGATGGGTCGAAGCCGGTGGCGGCCACGGCGCTCGCGGAGAACCCCGGCGAGGTGCTGGACACGCTGCCGGGCTTCACGCTCACGCATGTCTTTCGTGCCAACGCCAAGACGAATGGCTCGTGGATTTGCCTGGCGACGGACCCGAAGGGCCGGCTGCTGCTCGGCGGTCAAGGTGGCCAGCCCATCACCCGCGTGACGCTCAAGGACGGCAGGAGCGTGAAGGAAGAAGTCCTGCGCATCCCGGTGAGTGAAACGATGGGGATGCTCTACGTGGACAACGTGCTTTACCTCAGCGGCCGCGGCAGTCGCGGCTTCGCGCTGTATCGCTGCAAGGACACGAAGGGCGACGACAGCTACGATGACGTGGAGTTTCTCCGTGAGTGGCAGGGCGGCGGGGGCGAACACGGGTCGCACGGCCTCGTGCTCGGGCCGGACCGGATGCTCTATGCGGTGTGTGGGAATTTCACCGCCGTGCCCAAGGACCTCGTGCCCAGTTCGCCGCATCGCAACTACGGCGACGACCTGGCGCTCAAGCGCATCGAGGACGGCAACGGGTTCGGCGCGGGCACCAAACCGCCGGGCGGCTACGTGGTCCGCATGGATTTGGACGGCAAGAACGCGGAACTGTTTTCGGCGGGCCAGCGCAACGCATACGACATCGCCTTCAACGCGGACGGCGAATTGTTCAGCTTCGACAGCGACATGGAATGGGACTGGGGCAGCCCGTGGTATCGCCCGGTCCGGGTCATTCATTCGGTGCGTGGCGGCGACCACGGCTTCCGCGAAGGCAGCGCGAAGTGGCCGGAGTATTACGCCGATGGCCTGCCGGCCACGGTGAACATCGGCATCGGCTGCCCGACCGGCGTGGGCTTCGGCACGGGCGCGAAGTTTCCCGCGAAATACCAGAAGGCGTTCTTTATCTGCGACTGGACTTACGGGCGTTTGATAGCCGTCCACCTGACGCCGAGTGGCGCGAGTTACACGGGGACGTGGGAGAATTTCGTCGCGCCCAAGTCGCTCAAAGGCAAGGGCGGGAGGACGCCGCTCAATCTCACGGATGCCGTGATTGGCGAGGATGGGTCGCTCTACTTCACCGTCGGCGGGCGCGGGACGCAGGCGGACCTTTTCCGCGTGACCTACACGGGGACCGAGGCCGCCGCGCCGCTCACGGTCAGTCAGTTGCGCGACCCGGACGGCAGCGAGGCGCGGGCGCTCCGGCGCAAGCTGGAAGCGTTCAACGTCCAGCCCGATGCCGCCGCTGTGGCGTTCGCGTGGCCGCACTTGAACAGCCCCGACCGGTTCATTCGCTACGCCGCCCGTATGGCCATTGAGCGCAACCCAGTCGCCGAATGGCAGGCCCAGGCGCTGGCGGAGCGGCAGCCGGACGCGGCGTTCACCGCGCTCCTCGCGCTGGCGCGGCTCGGTGCCGCCGACACGCAGCCGGCCCTCCTCAAGGCGCTCGCGGCCTTTCCGTTTGCGAAACTCACGGAGGAACAGGTGCTCACCAAACTGCGCGTCCTCGAGGTTTCCATCACGCGGCAGGGCGTGCCGACGGGCGAGAGTGCCAGTCAGGTCATCGCGGAGTTGGACCCGCTGTATCCCGCGCAGACGGAGTATGCGAACCGCGAGCTATCCCAGGTCTTGCTCGCGCTTAATGCCCCGAAGGCCGTCGCCAAGACGGTCGCGTTGCTCAAGACCGCGCCGACTCAGGAGGAACAAGTCACCTACGCGATTGCCTTGCGCAGCCTCAAGGCCGGATGGACCGAAGAGCTGCGCCGGGACTATCTGTCGTGGTGGAATGCGGGCCGTTCCACCCAGCATCCCGAGCACGTCGTGCAGTGGTTCAAGGACGCGGGCATCAACTTCAACAACGGCTCCAGCTTTCAAAACCTGCTCAAGAACGCGCTCAAGGAAGCCAAGGCCACGATGACGCCCGCCGAACTCGCCGCGCTCGGCGACCTCACGCAGTTCAAGCCCCCCACCCAGGCTCCGACCGAGGCGCGCAAGTTCGTCAAGGAGTGGAAGACAGCGGACCTTCAGCCGTTGCTGGACCAGGTCGGCAAGGGGCGGGATTTCGCGCGCGGCAAAGCGACCTTCGCGGCCGTGCAATGCATGCTCTGCCATCGTTACGGCGACCAAGGCGGCGCGGCGGGACCGGACCTGACCACCGTCGCCACGCGGTTCAAGCGGCAGGACATTCTGGAGTCCATGACGGAGCCTTCCAAGGTCCTCTCCGAGCAATACATGAACACCGCATTCACGCTGACCGATGGGAATGTCGTCGCCGGCCGCATCGCCCAGGAGACGGGCGACAAGGTCGTAGTAATGACCAACCCCTTCGACACCACCACCACGACCACGGTCAGCAAAGCCGCCATCAAGTCCCGCGCGCTGTCGAAGCTCTCCATTATGCCCGAAGGTTTGCTGAACACGTGCACGCCGGAGGAGATTCTGGACCTGCTGGCGTTCATCGAGTCCATGGGCGACCCGAAGCATCCGAACTTCGGGAAGTAGGCTGCGCGTGCATCCAGGTGACACGGCGAGGATGGCTCGGCATTTCGATGTCGAGAGCCGCGCGTGGGAGGAGCAATGCCGCACTCGACATTGGAATGGGTTGGCTTGGGACGAAGTGGTTTTCCGAGCGTGCCTGCTGCCGGGCAACCTGCGAAGGGATACCAAACTTCCGGTGGGTTTGCTGGTTGCTGGCCCATTCCAGTTCAAGGACTCAGTCGGCGACAATTGTGCGGCCAGCGGCGTGGAGCAGCGGTAGAAGCGGGTCCCGTCCGGCGCGGCGCCGAATCTGGGCGAATACCGGTCGCACGCTAATACTGGTGTGTAGTGGGGGCGGAAAATCTTACGGGAATGCAGGTGCTTGGGACGAGCAGTTCGCTTGGGCTGCTGAGGCGGCGCAGACGGCTACATCGAGGGAGCGGGGAATGGGGACCTCTGTGCGGGGTGGGGGCGGGAACTTTCGGCCGGACGCGGGCGTTCTCCACCACGCTGTATATAACACTTCGCAACCAGTGCAACCAGGCGTCGGTGCTCACAAGGTTGTGGGGCTTGGGATGGCGCCCGGCCTTGGCCGAGGTCAGTCCCTGCAGCGCGGCCGCAATGGCATCGTGCACGAGGTCTTCGCCAGTGCGGTCGAGAAGCGCATCGTCGGGGAGCCGGTCGCGCACGCGTTTGAGCCGCAGCTCCGCGAAGCGGACCAGCTCGGCGCGTTGCGCCGGCGTGAAGCCGTTGAGGTGGTGGTTGAGGGTGAAACCAATGTTAGTTGGTTGTTCATCAACGTTTATTTCTGGCCGCCTTTCGGATGCGGAAGTCCGGCGAGCGGCGCAGAATCCGGCGGGCGGCGAGGCGCACCACGTGAGCGTTGAACGGCTTGCCGGGTAGCCGGTCGAGGTGCGGGCCATCTCGCAGCCACTGGTCGAGCAGTTCGAGGAGGACGGGACGGTGCGCGAACTCGGATCGCAATTCCTGGATCAGCGCCGCCAGCCGCAAACGGAAGTCCACCTGCTCCCGCACGCTCGGCGCGGGACAGGCAATTTCCCCGGCCAGCGACAATTCGGTGCGTCGGATGCGGGCGGCGAGCGCCACCCGCTGGTTGCTCACAAGGCTGTTGATCGTGCTGCCCAAAAAGTCGGTGAAGACACGGAGGTTGGCCAGGTGCTGTCGGCGCGGATGCCGGCCACGATTGCGCTCCAGCGTGCCGATGAAGGTCTCGGTCAGTGCCTGCTGGACGAAATCATCCGCAGCGAGCTGGTTCAGCGCATCAGCGGGCAGGCTGTGCCGGGCACGCAATCGCGCCATGGTCGTCGGCGAGTTGGCGACTTGGTCGAGGAGGTCACGGGTTCGCTGCGGAATGGGTGGATGCACCAATTCGCGTTCGGCTTGGATTCAAGTCCGGCAGCGGGGAGTTGACGGGCACCGAGATGGCCGCTTGATCAATGAAACTTGCTTAAACTATCCGCCTTGCTCGCGCAGTCCACTTGCTGAGCTTAACCAGACGCCGTCGGCTTCGTCCGCACGTGTGAAGCATGACGGACAGTTGCCGCCGCCACGCCCTCGACGTCGAAGCTAAACTGAAGGGCGAAGCTTGACCCCGAAGAATTCGCCCCGCCAATCAGCCACGGCGGTGCAGGTCGCGAAACTCCCGGCAGCGGTCGCGGAGTTTCACCATGTCGGCCAGTGCCGGCAGGCCGGCTTGCGGTCCGAGGCTCCGTGCCAGGGCGTGATGCTGGCGCTCACAGATATTGGCCATCAGCTCCCACCAGTAAGCGACTCGGTCCATGTCCGCCTCGACCGTGACGACAAGGACCGTGAGCCGATAGAGATCGGACAGGTGGCTGAGCGCCATTTGTGCGGCGAATTCAGCGGGGGCACTCGCGGCGACTTTGGCCAGGGCGGGGTTCGGCTGGCCGAGGGTGCCCAACCATTGCCTGACGCTTTCCGCCAGCTCGTGTTCGTGGTTCTTCCCGTAACACGAACAAGGTCTGGCCGGTGGCGAACGCGTCGCTCGGCTGGCCGTCAATCGGTGCCCAGCCGCCATCCTTGAGCTGGGTGGACATGATGCCCTGGCGCACGCTTGCTTCCGCTGCTCCCTCGCCCTTCAGCTGATACAGGCCCCACAGCCGCCAGATATGGTCCTCTTGCGTGGTGAGCGGTGCCTGCGCCAGCCATCTTTCCGCTGCCGCCCTCGCCTTTACCAACTGCGGACGCTGGGCGGTGCTCGCATACCTCTCCATGCCGATGAGCGCCAGCGCGGTGTCAGCCACGTCCGAGCCTTGCAGCGGGAGTCGGCGGCACGAGGTCGTCCAGCGACCGTTGGGCACGCGTGACAAGTCACTGGATGCGCCACCTTGCAGGCGGGCGACGCCCTGAATCTTCAGCAGGTAGGTGACGATGGCGGTCGTGGTCTGGTCGGCGGGTCGGTCGGCGAGGCTCAAGGCCCACAGGCCATAGCCCGCCGTGCTCGAGCCGCTAGGGACGTGGTTGCCCTCGTCCAAGTCCTGGGTGCGGTCTGCGAAATACTTGTGCGTCGTCTGGGCTTGGGACTTGAGCCAGGCCACGTCGAGTGGAAATCCCATGCGTTCAGCCGTGACCGCCGTGAGCATGGGCAACGTCTGGTGGTGGCAGGAGAAGCAGGTCTTGTGCTGTTGCCAGTTGCTCGCTGCGCGGGTCACCATCACCAGCCCCCGGCGCGTGGCGGACTCGACGGTGTTGGTGGACTCGGCAGCACTGGTGACGAGCGAGGACAAACAGCAAAACGCGATGCACACGGACACTAGCAGGCGCTTCATGGCGCTAAGTCTCCCACGCCTGCACGCGGCTGTCACTGGACGGCTTCAACCAGCACCTCAAAGCGGTGGTGGCAGCCAGGATTCCCCGTTGAGTGCACTCCCCGGCCAGTTCACTGCGGTCGGGCCGCTTTCCAATAGCCGCGCAGCTGCTCCGCCAACTTGCCGCGCAGCGCCGGGTCGGCCTTGGCGAAGATGTTCTCATTCTCCTGCGGGTCGCTCTGCTGGTCGCAGATTTCACGGGCGGCGATTTTGCCGGTGCGCTTCTCTGTCCACTCGACGTAGCACCAGCGGTCAGTTCGCATCGTGAGACCCTGATAGTTCGCCTGGTTGCCGTCCACGTCGGGGCCGCCCTTGGGATATTCGCTGAATGCGGCCTGCTTCCACGGGCAATTGGACTGCTCAAACGGATGGGACCGGCGAGAGAATAGCAACCGAGTCGGAGCGCGCAATGCCGAAGCCGGGCCGCACTCCAGTTCAGTCGGCGATTCGCGCGCCGATAGTGGCGAGTTCTACCAGACGGTCGATCGGATGGTTCGCCGTCCAGCAGATGCCACGGAAGACGAGCACGCGATACACCGGATCGTCGAAGCTCCAGTTGTAGTGGCCCGGCACCGAGACGAAGACGCGGCCTTTGCCCACCGTGCGAGTCCAAAGCTGCGGGCGGAGCTGGCCGTC
>JAYTIO010000340.1:0-7619 GCA_043731805.1 Pedosphaera sp.
CGTCCGCCGCGCGCGCGGCGGACGTGGCGAACCACAGGCACGTTGCGAGGACAGGTGACAGGCGGCCAAGGGGCAGGAGTAAAACGGACTTCATGTCGGGCGCAAATCTGACGGCGGCGCTGGCCGCGATGTTTCAGCGAACTTGCCCCGCAGCGGTGCGACTGGCGAAGGAAAACTTTGACACGACCGCGCCGTTGACTAGCCTCGCTCCGAAATTCAACGCACTACACCATGAGATTCGGCATCAACTCCTTCCTCTACACCTCCCCGTTCACCACCGAGAGCGTGAAGCTCTTCCCCAAGTTCAAGAAGTGGGGCTTCGAGACTGTCGAGATTCCGGTCGAGGCACCGGAGCACATTGACCCCGCGAAGGTGAAGGCCGCCGCCGACAAGGCCGGCCTGGCCATCGGTTCCATCTGCGCCTGCATGGGCCCCGGCCGCGATTTCCGTGGCACGCCCGAGGAACAGGCCACGGGCATGGCCTACTGCAAGGCCCTCGTGGATCAAGCCGCCATCATGGGCTGCCCGCGCCTCATCGGCCCCATCTACTCCGTCGTCGGCAAGGCCGACGCCGTCGAACCCGCGCAGCAGAAGGTTGAATTCGACCTCGTCGTGAAGAACCTCAAAGTCCTCGCCGCCTACGCCGCCGCGAAGGGCGTCACGCTCTGCATTGAGCCGCTGAACCGCTTCGAGACCGACTTCCTCAACACCACCGACAAGGGGCTCAAGCTCATCAAGGCAGTCGGCGCAAAGAACGTCGTGCTGCACCTCGACACGTTCCACATGAACATCGAGGAGAAGAATCAGGCCGCTGCCATTATCAAAGCCGGCAAGACGCTCGGTCACTTCCACGCCTGCGGCAGCGACCGCGGCACGCCCGGCGGCGACCACATTGACTGGAAGCCCATCGTCGCCGCGCTCAAGAAGATCAACTACCAGGGCGACGTGGTCATCGAGAGCTTCACCACCGACGTGAAGGTCATCGCCCGCGCCGCCGCCATCTGGCGCAAGATTGAGCCCAAGCGCGACGACATCGCCGTGAAGGGGCTGGCGAACTTGAAGCGCCTCTTCGGGAAGAAGTAGGCCGCTCGGGAAAGACATTTGCGCGAAAGCCGCTGGAGTTCTCCAGCGGCTTTCGACTTTTGTAGGAAGGGAACGGGCCTACTTCACCCGGCTGATCTTCACCCGGCACTCCGGGCAGCAGGTGTGGAACGAGGTGTCGCCCGTGCCGGTGGTGAAGGGCAGCTCGATCTTGTGCCACTGATCCGCCAGATCCTTGGCGCGCCCGCAGACGCTGCATACCGGGACGAAGTTCTTGAGCTGCGTGACGCCTTGGAGCGAAGCCTCGGCTGTGGACAGGCGTTGGATGAGATAGGACTGCAACTCCACCGAGCGCACGCCGACCTTGATTCGCGCCTGCAGGACTTCCTTGTCGAACGGCTTGCTGACGAAGTCATCCACGCCCGCATCGAAGGCATCGAGCAGGCTGTCTTTGCCGCCCCGCGCCGTGCAGAGGATGATGTAGAAGGGCGCGATGTTCGCCTCGCGGATGCGGCGGGTCAGCTCCATACCGTTGACCTCCGGCATGAACCAGTCGAACAGGCCGATGCGCAACCCGGTGTCGTTCTGGAGCACCTCCCAAGCTTCCGCACCGTTGGTCGTGGGAACGACGCTGTAACCCCATTTCGACAACAGGTTCATCAATACCTGGCGAATGATCGGGTCATCGTCCGCGATCAAAATCTTCATGGAGTGGTAGCAAAACTGGGGCAGTTGCCCGGCTGTTTCGCAGTGTGTCTAGCTCAGTTCGAACCCGAGGGACAATCAAATTGTCCGCAACTGGCGGACTACCGGAGCCACGCCCTCACCCCGGCGTGCCGATGAGTTCCTCCACCTCGCGCAGGAAGGTCGCGTCCTGGAAGCTGCTCTTGGTGAGGAACACGTCCACGCCCGCCCGCAGGCCGCGCTGGCGGTCTTCCTCGCGCTCCTTGTAGGTGATCATCATCACAGGCAGCGAGCGCAGGAGCACGTCGCCCTTGATCAGGCGCGTCAGCTCGGAGCCATCCATGCGCGGCATGTCCATGTCCGTGACGACAAGGTCGAAGCGGCCCGCGCGCACCGCGTTCCAGCCGTCCATGCCGTCCACGGCCACCTCGACTTCGTAGCCGTGGCCGACCAGGAGTTTCCGCTCCAGCTCGCGCACGGTGAGCGAGTCATCCACCACGAGCACGCGCTGGCGGTGACAGACCAGGCTGCCGGTGGCCGGCTCGTGGCGCACGCGATCGGTAACGCCGGCGGCCAGGATGCGTTCCGCCGAGCGTAACACGTCGTCCACGTCGAGGATCAACAGGGGCGAACCGTCTTCCATCAGCGCGCCCGCCGCGATGTCCTGGAGCTTGCCTAGCTTGGCATCGAGCGGGAGCACGATCAGCTCGCGCTCGCCCGTGAAGCGGTCCACCAGCAGGCCGATGGCCTGCTCGCGCTCGCCCAGCACGATGATGGGTAGCTCGCCGTTCAAGCCCGGTGGCTCGTCCCGATCGAGCACCTGGTGCGCGGTGACCAGCGGCAAACGCCGCCCTTCGTGGGTGAGGCACCGCCGCCCGTCCGCCAGCTCCAGCTCGGCCTGCGCGAGCTTGAGGGTGCGGCTCACGGCCGTGAGCGGGATGGCGTAAGGCTCGCCCGCGATGTCTACCAGCAACGCGCGGAGGACCGAGAGCGCGAGCGGCAGTTGCAGTTGGAACCGCGCGCCTTCGCCGGGCACCGAGGTCACGCGCACTGCGCCGCGCACGCTCTTGACTAGGTTCATCACGATGTCCAGGCCGACGCCGCGCCCGGACAGCTCGGTGACCTGGTCCTTCGTGGAGAAGCCGGGGAGGAACAGAAACTCCAGCAACTCCTGCTCGCTCAACTGCGCCGCCGTCTCCGCCGAGGTCAGGCCCTTGCGCACGATCGCTTCCCGCAGCCGGTGGCCGTCCACCCCGCGCCCGTCGTCGGCCACGGTGACGAGCAGTTTGCCGTTGCTGTGCCGCGCCTCGAGCGTGAGCTTGCCGACGCGGGGCTTGCCTTTGCTCACGCGGTCGTCGGGGAATTCCAGGCCGTGGTCCAGCGCGTTGCGCAGCAGTTGCGTGATGAGCGGCTCCAGCTTCTCGAGGATGTCGCGGTCCACCTGCGTGGTCGCGCCGAGCACCTCGAGGTTGGCCTCCTTGCCAAGCCGTTTGGCGAGGTCCCGCACCATGCGCGGGAAGCTCTGGATGCCGTCGGCGAAGGGCCGCATCCGGCACGCGAGTGCCGCGCCATACATCCGCCCGGAGAGGGTCGCGGACCGGCGGCCCAAGCTCTCCAGTTCCACCAACCGCACGCCGAGGTATTGGCGCGACTCGGCGACGCAGCCTTGCAAGGTGTGCAGCCGGTCGCGCAACTGGCCGGTAAGCAGCTCCGTCGGCAGCGCCTCGCGCACGCTGTCAAACGCGGCGCTCAGGTCGGTGAGCTGGCGCTTGAGGCGGAGCAAGGTTTCCGCGAAGGGCCGGAGGCGGCGCGCTTCCATCTGCGATTCGCCGGCGAGCGCGAGCAGGCGGTTCAAGCTGTCCGCCGTGATGCGCAGCGCGCGGTCGGTGTCGTCTTTCGTCGGCGGAGCGCCGGGTGCAAGCAGTTCCTCGCCGGCCGGGGCGGGGTGTTTCAACGGGCCGGCATCGTGGGGCGGCACGGTGCCGGCCAGTGCAAATTTTTCCGCCTGCGTGTGCACTTCCATCAGCGCGGCGACGTTCGCGCGGTAGGCGTCAATCTCCGGCGCGCGCGCGCCGGTCCACTGCGGCTGCTCGGCCTCGGGCGTGTGGGCGATGCGATTGAGCAGGTCCACGCCATCGAGCATCATGTCCACCAGCAGCGTGGTGAAGGCGCTTTGGCCGCGAAACTTCGGCGCGAGGTCCGCGCGGTCGAGCAGGCCGGCCACGGGCTTTTCCGCCAATGGCACCGGGCTGTGCTGCACCGCGACGAAGGCATCCTCCATCACGTGCGCGACGCGGACGGCGGCGTCGAGGCCGACGATGCGGGCCGCGCCCTTGAGCGAGTGGGCGGCGCGCATGAGGGCTTCGAGTTGCTCGGGCGTCGCGCCTTTCTCCAAGGCGAGCAGACCCTGGTTGAGCACCGCCGTCTGGGTCTCGGCCTCGGCCTGGAACAGGTCGAGCATCGAGAAGCTGCTCAGGTCGTCGGGGAGGGAGTTGGTCATGCGAGGCTCCGGTTCAAGGCCGCGAAGAGTTTCTCCTCATCGAGGCAGCAGACGCTCCGGCCGCGCCACTCGACGCGGCTGCGGCCCGCCGCGCCCATGATGTGGTCGGCGGGCGCGGGGGCGGGCGGTTCCGTCGGCAGGACGAGGTGCTGGACGCCGCGCACCTCGGTGACGGGCAGGGCGTAACGCTCGCCGCCGTGGCTCACCACGAGCATCCGCCCGGCGGCCTTGCCGGGCAGGTCGGAACCCGTGCCGACGCCTTTCTTGATGCCCAGCAGCCGGCCCACGGCCACGCACACGAGCAGTTCCCCGCGCACGTTCACCACGCCGAGCAGCACGCCCTCGCGCCGGTGCGGCAGGGTGTGGATGGGCCGCGTCTCACCGACCTCCTCCATCGCGCCCATGCCCAGCGCCAGCCACTCATCGCCGATGCGGAAGACGAGGAAGGGGGTGCCGGCGGCGGTGGTGGTGAGCCGCTCGGCGAGGTGCTCCGTCCACTCGCGGCGGTAGCCGGCGGGCGGGCGGGCGTCGAGCAGCCGCAGGGCGGCGGCGGCGTAGGTGGGGCAGTTGCGGCAATGCAGGTGTGCCTTCAGCTCGCCGCACGAGTTGTTGCCCCAGATGCCGATGTGCTGCCAGCAATCCACCATCGGCTTGGGCGCTGCTAGCGACACGGCGGGCGCGGAGTCCGGCGCGGGTGCCGGGGCCTCGGCGGGCGCGCTGCGGCGGCGGTTCTTGAAGTCAGACAGCATCAGCTTCCAGGGTCTGCGTGAAGTAATAGACCGCCAGCAGGTCGCGCAGCTCGGGCGTGAGCAACGGGTCGAGTTGCAGCAGGCGGAGCCGCCCGCGCGGGTCGGGGGCCGTGAGCGTGTCGCCGACGGCGGTGAACTCGCCGAGGTTTTTCTGCACCAGCTCGGTGGCGTGCTCGGCGATGAGGCCGAGCGGTTTGAACACGCCGCGTTGGACTTCGTGGCGCAGCAGAAGGATGCGCGTGCTGAGGCGGAGGTTCGAGGCGCGGCCCAGCGTGAGCGCGCAAAGGTCCAGCACCGGCACCGGCTGGCCGCGATAGGTGAACTCCCCCGCCGTGCCCGCCGGGGCACCGGCGAGCTTGCGCAGCTCCACCATCGCCAGCACCTCGGTGACCCGGGCGGCCTCCAGCGCGTAGCGGTCAACGCCGACTTGGAAGACGAGGAAGAGCATGGGTGAAAAAATAATTAGTAATCAGTAGTTAGTCGGCGGCGTGCGGTGGCGTTCTCACTCATCACTAATTACTAATCACTTTCCCCTCATCGGCTCCCCGGCAGTTTGAACCGCGCCACGCCCTCGCGCAGGGCGTAGGCGGTGCTCTTGAGCTGCTCGATCGCCTGGTTGGATTGTTCGAGCGATTGCGCGGTCTGCTGGACGGCCTTGGTGAGCTGGTTGAGGGAGTCGCTGATCTGCTGGCCGCCGGTGGCCTGCGACTGCATGCCGGAGTTGACCAGGTCGAAGCGCGGCGCGAGCGCCTGCACCTGCTGGATGATCTGGGCGAGCTGCGCGCCGACGGCCTGGACTTCCTTCACGCCGGTGCGGATGTCCTGCTCTCTCTGGTCCATGCCCAGGGTGCCGGCGGTCACAGCGGCCTGCACCTCCTTGACCATCTGCTCAATGTCGTAGGTGGCGACGGCGGTCTGGTCGGCGAGGCGGCGGATTTCGGTGGCGACCACGGAGAAGCCGCGCCCGTATTCGCCGGCCTTCTCGGCCTCGATGGCGGCGTTGAGCGAGAGCAAGTTCGTGCGGTCGGCAATCTTCGTGATGGTGGTGACGACCTGGTTGATGTTCCCGGCCTTTTCGTTCAGCACGGCGAGCTTGGACTGGATGAGGGTGGCGGAGCTGGTGAGCTGGGTCATGGTCTCGCTCATCCGGGCGATGCCTTCCTGGCCCTTGCCCGCCAGCGTGGCGGTGTCCTCGGCGACGGCGGTGGCGTCCTTCATCATGTTGACCAGTTCGAGGGAGGTCGCGGAAATCTCCTTCGCGGTCGCGCCGATCTCGGTGGCGGTGGAGGCGATCTCGTTCGCGGTGGCCTGCTGCTGCTTGCCGGTGACGGAGATCTGATTGACCGAGGTGTTGACCTGGAGGCCGGTCTTTTGCACCTGGGAGACGATGTCGGTGAGGCTGCGCACCATGCGGTTGAGCGTGCGCAGGAGACCGCCCATCTCGTCGGTGCGCTCGAGGTTGGCGACGTTGACGGTGAGGTCGCCACTGGCGATCTGCCCGGCGACCGAGACGACATCGTTGAGCGGCTTGGTGATGTCGCGGATGATCCAGCCGGCGAAGATGGCGACGATCAGATAGCCCACGGCGACGAGCGCGAGGGTCTTGCCGAAGTCCGTGTAGAAGGCGTCCACGCGCTCCTTGAGCAGGGTGGTGAGCGTGGCCGCGACCTTGTCCTCCAAGGCGAGCAACGCCTTGCTGGCGCTGGTGAGGTCGGCTTGGAACTCCATCGCGTTGGTGGTGGCTTGCTGGCGGTCCAAGAGGGGCGGGATCAACTTCGTGATGGAGTCCGCCCCGCCGCGCGCGAGTTGGTTGACGCCGCTCAAGTCGGACTTGAATTCCGGTCGCGCGGCAATCACCTGCTCGACGTGGTAGAACAGCCCGCCTTCGCTGCTCTTGAGCGCACTCTCCACCTTCGCCAGCAGGTCGTTCAAAATCTGGAACTCGTTGGTCTGGTTTTGGGTCATCGCGGTAGGGCCAGCCGCGCCGCGCGTGGCGATGCCCACGCCGATGCCGCGCACATCCGCCAGCGCACTGAGCAGCTCCGGGCCGCCATACTGGAGCACGGACATGAGCCGGTAACGCTCGCCCAATTCCTCATTGAGCTTGGAGCGGTTGCCGACGGTGTCCAGCAGCTTGAGGCCGGTGTTCACCAACAGGCTGCGGTCACGGAACAACTCGGCCGGCTTGGGCGGCGCGTCCTCGGGCCGCAGGGCCGCGGGGCGCAACAGGCCTTCGATCTCCGCCGCCAACGGGTTCCACTCGAACGTCACGTCCACCAAGTCCGCGTGGCTCTTGATGACCGCTTCCACCGCTTGGACCGCCTGCCGCACGGCGGGTTCCTGCAGCTTGAACAGCGGCTCCAGAGCGCGGTTCGTGTTCGCCACGCCGTGGCCGAGGTCGCGATAGAGTTGCAACTCGTGGATGAGCCGGAAGAGTTTGGCTTGGATGTCCACGGCAGCCAGCTCGTTGCGGACCTGGTCCAGCTCGCGCGGGCGCTTGACCATGAAGAAGTCGTGGAAGAACACCGCCCCGAAGGGCAGCGCGAACAGGACGCCGAGCAGGGCGAGCTTCTGCCAGAATTTGAATCGTTTCATGGCGGGCGGGATCAGGACTTGAGTTTGAACCGGGCGGTGCGCTCGCGCAT
>JAYTIO010000341.1:0-3593 GCA_043731805.1 Pedosphaera sp.
AGCCTCACCATCCATCTTGGCAATCAAGTCCTTCAGGTTGCGGATGCGGTTCTCCGCCTGCTCTACGTTCTTCTCGCCGCGCCGCAGTTCGTTCCAGTAACCGGTCTCGTTGAGAAACTTCTCCGACCACTCCTGCAACGCGGTGGGGTGGCCGGCGAGCGTTTCGTCGGCGAGCTTCGCGCGCGTCTCCTCGATGAACGTGATGAACTCCTGAATCGCCTCGCGGGGGCGGGTTTGAAAACTCTCCTGCACGTCCGTGTGCCGCATCGCGGTGAAGACCGAGCCTTGCCGCTCCTGACTCGCGCCGAGCAGGCGCTCCATCGTCACGTCGCTCAGGCCGCGCGCGGGGACGTTCGCGATGCGCAGCAGGCTGATGTCGTCGTGCGGGTTCAGGAACATCTTCACGTAGGCGATGAAATCCCGCACCTCGCGCCGGTCGAAGAAGCTCTGCCCGCCGATGAGATGGTAGCGAATGCCCGCCTTCCGCAGCTCCATCTCGATGGGCCGCGACTGGAGGTTCGTGCGGAAGAGAATCGCCTGGTCGCCCCATGGCACGCGCTGCGTCATGCGCTTGAACTCGATGGTCTCGGCCACCGTGCGCGCCTCGGTGTCGTCGGTGTCGAAGGCGTGCAGGAGGATTTTCGCGCCCTGTCCGTTCTGCGACCAGAGGTTCTTCCCGCGCCGTCGGGCGTTGTTCTTGATGACCGCGTTGGCGGCTTGGAGAATCGTGTTCGTCGAGCGGTAGTTCTGCTCCAGCTTCACGACCTTCACCTCGGGGTAATGCTTTTCGAGGTCGAGCAGGTTCGCGACTTCCGCGCCGCGCCAGCCGTAAATGGACTGGTCGTCGTCGCCCACCACGCAGAGGTTGCGGTGCTTGAGCGTGAGCGCGTGGACCAACTGGAACTGCGCTGCGTTCGTGTCCTGATACTCATCCACCATCACGTAGCGGAAGCGCGAGCGGCAGGCGTCGAGCGCGTCGGGATGCTCGGTGAAGAGGCGGAGCGTGAGCAGGATGAGGTCGTCGAAATCCACCGCGTTGCAGGCCTTCAGCGCGGACTCGTATTTCTTGCGGACGATTTCTGCGAGGACAGAGGTGTTGGGGTCTTTGAGGAGCGCCTCGGCCTGAGCTCCGCCGTTCTTGATCTTGCTCAACGCGGTCAGCACCGCGCGCGGGTCCGCTGACTCACCCTTTGCCGAGATGTGGGCGAGAATCTTCTTAATCGCCCCGAGTTGCTCCGCCTCGTCGTAGATGACGAAGTTCTTCTTGTAGCCGAGCAGTTCGATGTGCTGCCGCAGGATGCGGACGCAGAGCGAGTGGAAGGTGGAAACCGTCGGACGCGAAGGCTTCTCCCCGTCTGCGCTGCGGCGCTTGGGCAGGAGTTGGTTCACTCGCTCCAGCATCTCCCGCGCGGCCTTGTTGGTGAAGGTGACGGCGAGAATGTTCTCCGGTGCGATGCCGCGCTGAACCATGTGCGCGATGCGGAAGGTGATGACGCGCGTCTTGCCCGTGCCCGCGCCCGCGAGGATGAGCACCGGCCCGCGCACCGTCTCCACGGCGTCGCGTTGTTCGGGGTTGAGCGTGTCTAAGTTCAGCATCGGAGCGCGGAGTGTAGGAGCGGACGAAGTGAAGGCAAGCGTGGGGCGGCAAATGGTGGCAACTGACTATGGTGGTAGGGCGCGTCTGTCCGCAGCGCGCCGTTTGGGGTTCGCAAGGTTCGGCGGCGCGCTGGGGACAGCCGCGCCCTACCCGTGCCGCCGCCATTGCGCCAGCTCATGCTTCACCCGCTCCACTGGCAAGCCGACGACGTTGCTGAATGAGCCGGAGATGCGCGCCACGATTTGCTCGCCGTGGTCCTGGATGGCGTAGGCTCCGGCCTTGTCGAGCGGCTGGATGGCGGCGAGGTAGGTCGCGATTTGTTCCTCGGTCAGCGACTTGAAAGTCACGTTGGTGGTCTCCGCGAACAGCCGGCAACGGTGCGTGCCGAGTTGCAGCAGGCAAACCCCGGTGACGACTTGGTGCGTGTGGCCGGCCAGTTCGCGGAGCATCCGGTGCGCGTCGGCGAAGTCCGCCGGCTTGCCGTAAAGCGTCGTGCCCAGATACACGAGCGTGTCCGCGCCGAGCACGAGCGCCTGCGGATGGAGCTTCGCCACCACGCGGGCCTTGCGGTAGGCATTCACCAGACACAGCTCGCGCGCCGTGAAGTCCTCGTGATGCGCCTCTTCCGCCGCGCTGGTAATGACCGTGAACTCCAACCCCAGCTCGCGCAGCAGCTCGGACCGGCGCGGGGAGGCGGAGGCGAGGATGAGCGGGGGAAGAGTCATGGGAAAGTGATTAGTAATTAGTGCTCAGTAGAGTGCGATGGGCTCCGGCCGCAAGGACTAATCACTACACACTATTGAGGCTCGTGCAACGGAGTGACCCCCGATGGGCGCGAGCGGAGCGCGGCGTTCACACCGCTTCAACGTGCGCACGCACAGCGGGCTGGGCCTTCGCTGCGCCTCAGCTCGTTTGACGCGGAAGCGGGCTGAAGCCCGCGCCCCGTCACTCGATTGCCCGAGCCTCACTATTGAGGCTCGTGCAACGGAGTGACACCCGCTGGGCGCGAGCGGAGCGCGGCGTTCACGCCGCTTCAACGTGCGCACGCACAGCGGGCTTGGCCTTTGCTGCGCCTCAGCTCGCTTGACGCGGAAGCGGGCTGAAGCCCGCGCCCCGTCACTCGCTTGACGAGCCTCACTAATTACTTCCTCCTCGTCTCCTTCGCTTCTCCCGCGTGTCGAAGAACTTCCCCAGCAACGCCGAGTAAGGCTGGTCCGTGCGGAGCTGAATCGCGTCAATGCCCATAGTGCGGAAGGCGCGCCGCAGTGCGGTCTGGAAGAGGGCCTGATGCTCGGCGAAGGCGGCGCGATGACGGGGGTTGCTCGTCTGAATTTCCACGACCTCGCCAGTCTCGGCGTCCTTCAACACCAGGCGGCCCAGCGCGGGGAGTTCGAGTTCATAGCGGTCGGTGATCTGCACGGCCACCAGGTCGTGGCGGCGGTGGGCCTGTCGCAAGGCGACTTGCGTGGCGGGCGCGAGCGGTTCGCCGAAGGCCATCGGCTGGGTCGGCGCCCGCGAGCCGAAGCGCGTGGGGGCACGGGCTTCGAGGAAGTCCGAGAGCACCACCACCACGGACTTGTGCGGCAGCATCCGGCTGACGAAGTGCAGCGCGCCCGGTAGGTCGGTGCCGTGGCGCTGCGGCTCGAAGAAGAGGATTTCCCGAATGACGCGCAAGACGTGGCGGCGGCCCTTGCGCGGCGGGATGAACTTCTCCACCTCGTCGCTGAAGAGCACGAGGCCGACCTTGTCGTGGTTGCGGATGGCGGAGAAGGCCAGCACGGAGGCGATCTCGGCGGCCAGCTCGCGCTTGGACTGCTCGCCCGAACCGAAGAGGCCGGAGCCGCTCAGGTCCACGACGAGCATCACCGTGAGCTCGCGTTCCTCGACGAACTTCTTGATGAACGGGTGGTTCATGCGCGCGGTGACGTTCCAGTCAATCGCCCGCACGTCGTCGCCCGGCTGATACTCGCGCACCTCGTCAAAGTTCATACCCTGG
>JAYTIO010000342.1:0-13654 GCA_043731805.1 Pedosphaera sp.
GGTGGTCGGCGCGTTCAAGGTGGGCAAGGAACTCTTCGTCGCCGCCGGGCCGGAAATCGTGCGGCGCATCCGCGACACCGGCGCATCCGTGTTCCTCGACCTCAAGTTCCACGACATTCCCAACACCGTCGCCAAGGCCGTGGAGGCGGCGGTGCGGCTCGATGTGCAGATGTTGACCATCCACACCAGCGGCGGGCTGGCGATGATGCAGGCGGCGCAGAAGTCGGCGGAGGAGGCCGCGCTCCGCACGGGCAAGACGCAGCCGCTCGTGCTCGGCGTGACCGTGCTGACGAGCTTCAACACGAACGACCTCGCTGAAGTCGGCGTGGCGCACGACGTGGGCAATCAGGTGGAGCGCCTCGCGAGCTTGGCGGCGAAGGCCGGTTTGGGCGGACTCGTCTGCTCGCCGCTGGAGATCACCCGACTGCGGCAAATCCTTCCCTCGCGCGTCCAGCTCGTGACGCCCGGCATCCGGCTCGCCGACAGCAAGGCGGACGATCAGAAGCGCACGCTCACGCCGCCGGAAGCAATGGCGGCGGGCGCAAGCTGGTTGGTGATTGGCCGCCCCATTTGCGGAGCCCCGAACCCGCGCGCCGCAGCGGAGGCGATTCTGGCATCACTCTGAGTTGCGCCAGAGTTGCGCCTTGCAGTTTGAGGTCTGCCCGGTAGTTTCCCGCGCGTGTCAGAACCGGTGAAAAAGCCAAAGCAACCCAAGGCCGTGATCCTCGGCGTCGGACTCGACTCCGACGGGCACAAGCGCATCACGACAGGCGAAAACTTCGCGCTCGTCGGTGGCTCGCAGGACACCCACGAGCAGATGACCGAGAAGGCCATCAAGATCAACGAGAAGCTCAAGCAGAAGGGCAAGCAGCTCGAAGAAGTCTCGCGCGAGGAGTTTGACGACATCGCGCACGCCGTCGGCCTGCATAAGCACAACCCGCAGGCGAACTGAACGCTCATGGTCGCGGACCAACATCCTTACCTGTTCCTCGTCGTCTTCTTCGTGATGGCGCTGGGCTTCGCGGTCGGGCCGCTCCTCCTCGCGTGGTTGTGGGCGAAGACCTTTTCCCCGTCGAAGCCCGGCGAGATGAAGAACGCGACTTACGAGTGCGGCTTGGAATCCAAGGGCGATGCTTGGGTGGCCTTCAAGTCCGAGTATTACCTCTACGGCATCCTGTTCCTCCTCTTTGATGTGGAGACGATTTTCCTGCTGCCCTTCTGCGTGGCGTTCACCGGCCTCCCGATCGGGGCGGTGCTCGCCATGCTCGTCTTCGTGCTCCTGCTGGTCGAGGGACTGGCCTGGGCGTGGGTGAAGGGAGTGCTCACATGGAAATGAGGAATGGCGAATGGCGAATGTGGAATGCTACTCCCGACGCTCCCGGCCTAAACTTCCCCATTCGACCTTCGCAATTCGACCTTCGCAATTAACCCCATGGAAGACGGACTCCGCAACGAACTCAGCAAGCAAGGCGTCGTGGTCGTGACGATCGAGGAGCTTTACAACTGGGGCCGTAAGAACTCCGTCTGGCCGCTCTCCTTCGGCCTCGCGTGCTGCGCCATCGAGATGATGGCCGCCAGCATGGCCCGCTACGACCTCGCCCGCTTCGGCGCGGAAGTTTTCCGCCCCTCACCCCGGCAGGCGGACCTAATGATCGTCGCCGGCACCGTGACCAAGAAGATGGCCCCGCAGGTCGTGCGCCTCTACAACCAGATGCCGGAGCCGAAATACGTCATCGCCATGGGCGCGTGCGCCATCAGCGGCGGCCCCTTCAAGCAGGGCTACAACGTCCTCAAGGGCATCGACAGATACATCCCGGTGGATGTCCACATCCCCGGCTGTCCGCCCCGGCCCGAGGCGCTCATCCACGCCTTCATGATGCTCCAGCGGAAGATTGACGCCCAGAAGCTCACCGGCCCCAACCGTGCGCGCCACCTGAACGCCGACCTCCCCAGCGAATTCCCCGTCCCGCTCTTCGGCGAACACGACCTCGTGCCGTCGAAGAACCCGAACGTGTGGGAACCGGCGGTGGTGGTGCGGTGACCGTCCCGGGGCGAAAGCCCGCCGGCTGCGCCACAGAATTTCAGAATCACCTTTTCAACGGTTCGGCTGACTGACAGGCTGGCAGCCGTAGTGGGCGCAACAACCAACAAAGACTTCGAGGGCATGATCAAGAGGGACTTGGTGGTCGCCAACAAGGTCGGCATTCACGCGCGCCCGGCGGCGATGTTTGTGAAGATCGCCAGCCGCTTCCAGTGCGACATCTTCTTGGAGAAGGACGGCGAACGCATCAATGGCAAGAGCATTATGGGGCTGCTCATGCTGGCCGCCGGCCCCGGCAGCCGGCTCACCCTTGAGGTCAGCGGACGGGACGCGGCACAGGCTGCGGCGGAGATTGAGGATTTGTTTCGGCGCAAGTTTGATGAGGAGTGAGGTGGGGCGGCGGAGGTGAAAGCTGAAAGTTGAAAGCAGGGACCGGGGTGAGCTAGGCACGCGACTCCGAACCCCGAACCGTCCATAGTTGCTCGCCCCACTGACTTTGAACCTTGAACTTTGAACCCTGAACTTTAGCTTCCCGCTCCGTGTCCGCACCTGACTTCGACATCAAATACGTCGCGCACCTCGCCCGGCTCAAGCTCTCGCCGGAAGAGGAGCAGCAGCTCGGCGCGCAGCTCGGCCACATCCTGGGCTACATCGAGAAGCTCAAAGAAGTGGACGTGACCGGCGTCGAGCCGACCGCCCACGCCTTCCCGATGGTGAACGTCTTCCGCGCCGACGAGCCGCGCGCTGGCCTCAGCAACGAGGAAGCGCTCCGCAACGCGCCCCGGAAAGCCAGCGGCCTCTTCGTCGTGCCCAAGGTGGTCGAATGAGATTTCTTATAAGGAGAGCAGGAGAGCAGGAAAGGACCAGTGCGGGTCCGTCCTCGGCCTTTTCTCCTGCCCTCCTGCTCTCCTTATAAAAATGCTCCATCGCCTCACCATCTCGGAACTGACCTCTTCGCTCGCGCGCCGCGAGGTGTCTGCACGCGAGGCCATGCAGGCGTGCCTCGACCAGGTCGCCCGCGTGGACGGCGACATCCGCGCATTCCTCAGCCATGACCCGACGGACGCGCTCGCACAGGCCGATGCGGCGGACCAAGCCATTGCCGGCGGCGCGGACTTCGCGCGGCAACCGCTCCTCGGGGTGCCCATCGCGCTCAAGGACGTGCTCGCCGTCCGGGGCCAGCCGCTCAACTGCGCCTCCAAGATTCTCGGCCACTTCCGCTCGCCCTACGACGCGACGGTCGTGGAGAAGCTCAAGGCCGCCGGGGCCGTTATCTTTGGCCGGCTGAACATGGACGAGTTCGCCATGGGCAGCTCGACGGAGAACTCCGCCTTCCAGACCACGCGCAATCCGTGGGACACGACGCGCATCCCCGGCGGCTCCTCCGGCGGCAGCGCGGCGGCCGTCGCGGCGGACGAATGCATCGCGTCGCTTGGCTCGGACACCGGCGGCTCGATCCGTCAGCCGGCGGCGCTCTGCGGCTGTGTGGGGATGAAGCCCACTTACGGGCGCGTCTCCCGCTACGGCCTCGTCGCGTTCGCGAGTTCGCTCGACCAGATTGGCCCCTTCACCAAGGACGTGCGCGACGCGGCCACCTTGCTCGAAGTCATCAGCGGCCACGACTGCCGCGATGCCACGAGCGTCCCGCAGCCCGTGCCGCGCTACACCCAGGCCCTCACCGGCGACATCAAAGGCCTGCGCCTCGGCTTGCCGAAGGAATACATGGTGGGCGGTCTCGACCCGCAGGTGAAAGCCGCCGTGGACGCGGCCGTGCGCCAGCTCCAAGCCCTCGGCGCGACCGTCCAAGAAATCTCCCTCCCCCACACCGACTACGATGTAGCGGTCTATTATATCATCGCCACCGCCGAGGCTTCGGCGAACCTCGCGCGCTTCGATGGCGTGCGCTACGGCGCGCGCGTGGACGGCGCGGACCCTTTGGAGAGGTATGCCGCCACGCGCGGGGCGGGCTTCGGTGCCGAGGTGAAGCGTCGCATCATCCTGGGCACCTACGTCCTCTCCAGCGGCTACTACGACGCCTACTACCTGCGCGCGCAAAAGGTCCGCACGCTCATCCGCCAGGACTTCTTGAGAGCCTTCGAGCAAGTGGACGCCATCGTCACGCCCACCACGCCGACGCCCGCGTTCAAGGCGGGCGAGAAGTCCGGCGACCCGCTCCAGATGTATCTCTCGGACATTTTCACCATCGGCTGCAACCTCGCCGGCATCCCCGGCCTCAGCCTCCCCTGCGGCTTCGCGAATGACGCTCAACTCTCAACTCCCAACGCGCAACCCCGGCTCCCCATCGGTCTGCAATTCCTCGGCAAACCCTTCGGCGAGGAAACCATCCTCCGCCTCGCCCACGCTTACGAGCAAAGCACCCCGTGGCACAAGGAACGGGCGCTCTGAGCCGCGCGCCGTTGCCGTGTCGAACCACCCAGTCAACCAATCTGGAGTGCGGCGGGTGAAAGGGGAATCCCCTCGTTCGCCGAAGGTCGAAATCTTCATCCTGGCCGGGGGCTTGAGCACGCGCATGGGCCGCGACAAGGCCCGGCTCCGGCTGGGCGGGCGCACTTTGCTGGCATGGGTGCGCGCGGCGGCGCAAGCGACCGGTTGGCCGGTGCGGGTGGTGCGCCGCGACTGCGGGCCGCGCTGCGGGCCATTGGGGGGCGTCTGGACCGCGTGGCAGCGCAGCCGGGCGGACCGCCTCGTCCTGCTCTCCTGCGACATGCCCTTCGTGACGGCCAAGTTAATCCGCGCGGTGGTGGAGCGAGAGGGCCGGGCGGTGTTCGTGACGACGGTGGAGGGTGAAGGTTTTCCGTTCGCACTGGACCGGGAATGCCTGCCTGCCATCGAGCGACAATTGGCGCAGAAGCGGTTCGCCCTGCATGCCTTGGCGCAAGCACTCCGGGTCGTCCGGCTCCGCGTGACGGGCAGCCGGCGGGACGAGTTGCTGAACGTGAACACCGCCGAGGATTACCAGATCGCCCGGCTGCGGCTGGCTCGCGATTGACCTGACAGCTTGGCTCTTCGGGCGCGGCTCGCGCCGGCTCAGAACGCGTAGTTCAAGCCGGTGTTCACGCTCATGATGCCGTCGAGCTGGAGGTTCGAGGACTTGCCTTGCACGGAGGAACGGGAGTTGCCGGCGTATTGATAGGCCAGGCCGAGCTCCCAGCTCCACGCCTGGCTGAGGGCCACGTAGAGGTTCGCCTTAGCGGTGGCGCTGAAGAGCCAGTCGTCCGCCGCGACGCGACCGGCACGCGACGCGGTCACGATGCCCGGCACCACGACGGTCTCGCGGAAGCTGTAAGTGGTGCTGGCATAGACGACGCCCAGCCCGCCGCCGAGCGTGAGGGAAACGCGGTCGTGCAAGGGGAACTCGATGAAGGGGCCGAGGTTGAAGCTGTAGAGCGAGCCTTCGAGTTTGTTGTTCACCGTGCCCGTGGCGGCGACGGGGCCGACCGTGCGGGTCAACGGCACGTCGGGCAGCAGCGGTCCCGGAGCGGCGAAGCTGCCGGAGTAGGGCGCGAGCGGCGGCAGCACCGCCCCCGGAGCGTATTTGTCGGTGGTGAGGCCCGCGAAGCCGGCGAGGGAGCCGGTGTCGTTTTGCCCTACACGCAGGTGGCCGAAGGAAACGAGAATGCCCACGTTCGCGCGGCGCTTCTCGGTGATATGGAAGCGGCCGAGCACCTCCTCATAATTGAGTTCCACGCCGGGCAGCATCCTGTCCCGGCTGCCGCGGGTCCGGCCGTCCGCGAGCGAGCTGACGGAGTGGAAGGCGAGTGAGCTGGCCCCCGCGAACGGAGCGGCGGGGTCGGCGGCCAAGGACTGGCCGGCGGTGTTGTAGCCCCAGTTCCACGTCGTGCCGCCGACGTTGCCACTGACGTCGCGGAAGACAAACCCGTCGTCGTAGGAGCGGTTCACGCCGGGGACGAGCGCGCCGGAGTTGTTCGCCGTGGCGCTGGTGAACTCGGTCTTGATGTTGAAGTTGAAGGTCGCCTTGAGGGAGAAACGATTGCGCCGCTTGAGCATCGGATCATCCATCCCCTCGACGGGGAAGCGCTCCTGCGCCATCGCCGTGCTCCCGACAAACGCCATGCCCAATGCGCCGAACCAGAGTTGATGTTTCATGTCTTGAGAAGGTCAGGGCACTTGTAGCAGCCGGTAGAAGCGCGTGCCTGCGGCCGTGGGCAGGCTTGAGGTGCGGGGCGGGCCGGTGTCCACCCATTGCAAACGCCCGCCGGTGCCGGCAAGGCCGGGGAAGGAGGTCGCATACGGCCCCAGCGCGCTGGCGCTGTATTGGATGTAGTAGGTCTTCCCGGCGAGGCTCATGAAATCCAGCTTGAACCGGCCCAGATGAAACTCGGTGCGGTCGGGCGTAAGCAACGTCCCCGCCGGCGCGGTGGGGTAGCCGCCCGTCACGACTTCCACCACTAGGCGGGGCTTCGGCGACGTGACGCGGTCAGAGACGTAATACTCGACGTTCAGCGGGAACGTGCCGGCGGGCGCGAGCGTGGTGGGCAGGAGGATGAAGGGCACGCCGTTGTTCGTGCCGGTGGCGTTGATGAGATAGATGGCGTTGCCGAGCGAGTCCACGCCGAGATCGAAGAACGAGACGCGCACAAAGGTCAGCGCGCTCACGCTGCCCGACGGGTTCAAGATGGGCAACGCCTCCTCCGTCGCGCCTGTCTGCGAGCGCAGGGCGTAAGCGTTGAGGTCCTTGAAGACAATCGCGCCGCTGACGAAGTAGCTCGGCAGGGGCGTGCCGGCGGGGTTGAGCACCTGGTTGGTCACCGGCTGGCCTTGCAGCATCAGGCTGGCGATGCTCTGCGTGACGCCCGACGCGAGCGTGAAGTTCAGGAACGCAACCACATTGCTGCCCACCGTGAAGGTCTGGGCCGCCGGCAACGCGAGATCGAACCCGACCCGTCCCTGCGCCAAGTCATTCGTCACCGCGAGGGTCGCGCCGACGGGTGAGGTCACGCTGACGAGAGTGAGCTTGCCCAGATCGTAGGCCACGCTGCCCGTGACCCGGTTCTCACCGCCCTCGGCCAGCAGCGCCACGGGCACGGAAATCGCCGTGCCGGCCGTGAGATTCGTGGTCTGGGTCGTGACCACTTGCAGCGTGCGCAACGACAACGTGAGCGTCACCGTCACGCTGGTCACGGAGCCGTCGGCGTTGGTCACCTTCACGCAGTAGTTCGCCACGTCGCTGGCCGCGACGTTGGGGAGCGTCAGCGTGGCGCTGGTCACGCCGGCGAGGTCCACGCCGTTCTTGCACCACTGGTAAAGCAGGGTGGGCCGGCCCGTGGCCACCACGAGGAAGGTGACGCTCTCCCCGGCCAGCGCGACCGCCGGGACGGGCTGGACGACAATCACCGGCGGGTCGAGCACGGTGAGGTTCGCGTTCGAGCTGGCGATAGTGCCGTAGGGGCTGGTGATGACCACGGAGTAAAGGCCGGCCTGATTGGTCTGGACGTTGGTCAGCGCGAGCGGGTTGTTCGTCGCCCCGGCGAGGGTCGCCCCGGCGAAGCGCCATTGGTAGCTAAACGGCCCGTCACCGCCCGCCGTGACGGAGAAGGTAGCGTTCGTGCCCTTCAGCACGGTCAAGGACTGCGGCTGCGTCACGACGGAGGGCGCGGTCTTCGCGGAGAGCGTGGCGTTCACGCTCGTGGCGGTGCCGTAGGGATTGGTGACCACCACGGAGTAATCACCGGACTGGTTAGCCCGCACGCCTGCCAGGGTCAGCGTCGCGCCGGTCGCGCCCGTGATCGGCACCCCGTTGAAGTGCCATTGATAAGTGAGCGGCAGGTCGCCCGCTGCGACCACGGTGAAGTTCACGGTGACGCCCGCCACGACGGATTGCGACAAGGGCTGGGTGACGATGCTGGGCGGGACGCGGACGGTGAGCAGTGCGTTGGAACTGGTGACGGTGCCGACGGGGTTGCTCACCACGACGGAGTAATTGCCGGCCTGATTGGTCACCACGCCGGTCAGCACGAGCGGGTTGTTCGTCGCGCCGGCCAAGGGGACTCCGGCGAAACGCCACTGATACGTCAGCGGCGCGTCCCCGGCGGCGGTCACGCTGAAGGTGGCCGTGTTCCCCTGGATGACCGTCTGCGGCTGCGGCTGGCCAGCCCCGGAAATCGTCGGCGGGGACAGCACCGTCAGCGTGGCGTCGGTGCTGGTCGCGGAGCCGTAGGGATTCGTCGCGACGAGCGCGTAGAGTCCGCCTTGAGCGGCTTGCACGCCGCTCACGAGCAACGTCGTATTGGTCGCGCCGGGGATCGTCGCGCCGTTGAAGAGCCACTGGTAAGCCAGCGGCGCGGTGCCCGTCGCGAGGCCGGTGAAAGTGGCGGTGCTGCCCACGACAACTGACTGCGAAACCGGCGACAGGACGATGGTGGGCGGCACGTTCACGGTCAGCAGCGCGTTCGAGCTGGTGATGGAGCCGTAGGGGCTGCTGATGACGACGGAGTAATTGCCGGCGTTGGTCGGCTGCGCACTCCCGAAGCCGAAGCTGGAGTTAGTGACGCCCGCGAGGTTCACGCCCGCGAAACGCCACTGGTAACTGAACGGGCCATCGCCACCCGCCGTGACTGAAAACACGGCGAAGGCTCCTTGCAACACAGTCAACGACTGCGGCTGCGTGGCCGCGAAGGGCGGGGTCTTCACGTCGAGCGTGGCGCTGGCGCTCGTCACCGTGCCGTAAGGATTGGTGACCACGACGGTGTAGTTGCCGAGCTGATTCGTCTGCACGCCGGTCAAAGTCAGCGTCGCGGCGGTCGCGCCCGGGACATTGGTGCCATTGAGCCGCCACTGGTAAGTCAACGTCGGGTCGCCGGCCGCAATCACGGTGATGGTTGCGTTGCTACCCGCCACCACGGTCTGTGTCGCGGGCGCCGGCTGGACGACGATGCTGGGCGGCACGCGGACGGTGAGCAACGCGTTGGAGCTGGTGACAGTGCCGAAGGGATTGCTGACCACGACGGAGTAAAGGCCGGCTTGATTGGTCTGGACGCCGGTGAGCACGAGCGGGTTGGCCGTTGCGCCCACGAGGTTCGTCCCGCCGAAGCGCCACTGATAACTAAGTGGCGCATCGCCGGCCGCCGTCACGCTGAAGGTCGCGTTACTGCCCTGAATGACCGTCTGCGGCTGCGGCTGGCCAGCGTCCGCGATGCTCGGCGGCGTCTGCACCGTGACGACCGCGATCGCACTGGTGACGGTGCCGTAGGGATTACTCACCACGACGGTGTAATTGCCCTCGAGACTCTCCTGCACGTTGAAGAGCGAGAGGAACGGCGAGCTCGCGCCGGGGATGGCCGTGCCGTTCAAGCGCCATTGATACGTGAGCGTCGGCGAACCGGTGGCGGTGACAGAGAGGTTCAGCGTCGCGCCTTGCGCCAAGGTCTGCGAAACAGGTTGCACCGTGATGGTCGGCGGCAGCAGCACGGTGAGCGTGGCGTTCGTGCTGGTGGTAGCGCCGCCCGAGTTGCTGATGACGACCGAGTAAAGCCCCGCCTGAGTTGTGAGCACGTTCGTGAGCGGGACGGCAGTATTGGTTGCCCCGAGGATGTTCACGCCGGCGAAGCGCCATTGGTAAGTCAGCGGCGCAGTGCCAATCGCGTTGGCACTGAAGGTCGCGTTCTGGCCCTGCACCACCGTGAGCGACTGCGGTTGGCCGTCCGGGCCGCCGCCATTGGGGCCGGGCGCAATCATCGGCGGGACGAGCACAGTCAGCGTGGCGTTGGCGCTGGTCGTGGTGCCGCCAGCGTTGCTGATGACGACCGAGTAAAGGCCCGCCTGGTTCGTGAGCACATTGGGCAGCGTGACGGAAGCTCCAGTCGCGCCCGGGATGTTCACGCCAGCGAAGCGCCACTGATAAGTCAGCGGCGCAGTGCCGATGGCATTGGCGCTGAACGTGGCGTTCTGGCCCTGGAGCACCGTGAGCGGCTGCGGTTGGCCATCCGGGCCGCCCAAGCCGCCGCCGGCGGTGATGGTCGGCGGCACCAGCACGGTGAGCGTAGCGTTGGCGCTGGTCGTGGTGCCAAACGGATTGCTGATGACGACCGAGTAAAGCCCCGCCTGGGTTGTGAGCACGTTGGGCAGCGTGACACTGGTATTAGTGGCCCCCGCGATGTTCACACCGGCGAACCGCCATTGATAAGTCAGCGGCGCGCTGCCGCTGGCGTTGGCGCTGAAGGTCGCGTTCTGGCCCTGCACCACCGTGAGCGATTGCGGCTGTCCGTCTGGGCCGCCGCCATTAGGTCCGGCGGTGATGACCGGCGGAACAGCGACGGTCAGCGTGGCGCTGTTCGTCACCGCGCCGAACAGGTTCGAGACGCTGATGCTGTAAGAACCGCCGTTGACGATTTGGATGTTGTTAAGGTTAAGCGTGGGGTTGGTTTGGCCGGGCAGCGCCGCCCCATTAAACCGCCATTGGTAGAAGAGTGGCGTGGTCCCGCCCGCCGTCACGGAGAAGCTGACATTAGCCCCGACGAGGTTGGTGATGGACTGCGGCGGCGTGACGAAAAACGGGAACGTGCCCAGGGTCAAACTGGCGTTGGAACTGGTGGCGGTGCCGATGGGGTTCGAGACCACCACGGAGTAGTTCCCCACGTTGAAATTCTGCGCGTTCGTGATCGTGACCGAGTTGTTTGTCGCGCCCGTGAGGCTCAGGCCGTTGAACCGCCACTGGTAGGAGAGCGGCGCATCCCCGGAAGCCGTCACCGAGAAGGTCGCATTCGAGCCGGTCGGGATGAACACATCCACGGGCTGCGTGATCACCAGCGGCGGCAGAGGGTCAGCCGTGTTGAGGCGGGTAATGAAGTTGAAGGGGATGTCGTTGAAAGCCCTAAACACTCCCCCCAGCACCAACTTGCCGTCCCGGTCCAGCGAACTGGCGTTCACGGCGGCACTAACGGGGTTGTCGAGGAAGCCCGCCCCGGTGCCCGGATTGAACACTTCGTCGTGCGCCCCGTTGGCATCTACGCGGGCGACGCCCCGCCGGGAGACGCCGTTGATAAGCTGAAACACGCCGCTGATGATGAGCTTGCCCCCGGGCATCAACTCGGCGTCGCGGATGTCCGCGTCAATCACCGTGTTCACCGCGTAAGGCAGGTCAATCGAGCCGTTGGGCAGGAGCCGCACGAGCTTCCCATAGTTCTGGTTGTTGAACAAATTGAAGCCGCCATAGAGGATAATCTTGCCATCCGACTGCACCAACGTGCCATAAGTCGGCCCCGTGGCCCCCACGCCGGTATCGAACCCCGTGTCCACCGTCCCATCCGCATTCAGCCGGACCAACCCCACCCGTGGCACCCCGGCGAACGAGGTGAAGTCGCCACACAACAGCATCTTCCCGTCGGGCTGAATGATGATCGAGATGATCTGAATGTTGTTCGGCCCCGTGCCCGGATTGAACGTCGGATCCAACGAGCCATCCGCATTCAAGCGCGCGATGTGCCGCCGGGTCGAGCCGTTGAAATTGAAGAACCGCCCGCCGATCACCACCTTCCCATCGTCCTGCACCGCCAGCGCATCCACGATCCCATCCGGCCCCGTGCCCATCGCGGTAGTGAACGCCGTGTCCAGCGAACCATTGTCGTTCAACCGCGCCAACCGCGTGCTGCGGGTATTGCCGATGAACGTGAAATTACCGCCGATGACAACCTGCGCATTCGTATAGAGCGCGAGCACATTCACCGCGTCCTCCGCCCCGCCCGTGACGAACGTGGTGTCAAACGCGCCACCATTGCTCAACCGCGCGATGCGGCGGGCCGAGTTCCCGTTGTAAGCGTCAAAGACGCCGCCGATGTAAATTTTGCTGTCATTCGTCCGCACCTTCACCGCGAGCACCTGGCCGTTTGGGCCCGTGCCATTGGTGAAGGAAAGGTCCACCTCGCCCGGCGCCGCGACCGCTGCGAAGGGCGTCCCCAGCACCAGCGCCAGCGCGGCAAACCCGCGCCGCCAAGCCGGACCGCGCAGTCGGGGCAACGCCAAGGCAGGCAGGCACCTGAGCCATAGGCCGGCGGCCTGATTCAGAAGAGGTTGAAGGCGAGAAGAGTTCATGGCAGCCAGTGATGGCAGAATTTATGAAATACAACAGGACCGGGGCTATTTGACTAGCACATTATCGCCGGTTTTTCGCCCCATTTCCGTCAGCGGCAGCCTCCCCTCAGAACCCGCCGGCTAGCAAAGCCGCTCCCTGCCGCGATGCCGGTCCCCGCCCCCGTGCCAACGCTATGCAATCGCCGCAGAGCCGGTAAAACACCAACCCGTTCCCTCGAAGAGCTGTCCGCCACCGGCGCCGATTACAAACCGCCGGCCCGGGGGCAGGGGCAGGGCTGCGGTGAAAGAGAACGACACCGAACTCGCCGCCCAGTTGCAACCAACTGAACCCGAATTACAAAGTTGAGCCGCGAAAACGCGCAAAGAACCCAAAGCAGCCGAGTTGGAACTGACTGGGAGCGGGACCATTTCCACCCCCCCCTCCCAGCGCGTGCCAGCAGCTTGGCCTTGCGCTCTTTGCGCCCGTTTGTGGCCATCTCATTTCGGAGTTCGGGCTGAATTGTGCCCCCATCACACGGTTGTTCGCTTGACAGCTCAGAGGCCATCCAACAAACTACCGCCACAATCAAGCACGAAACATGATACGGGGAACTTATTATGGTTTGGGAGCCAGTTCCGCAGACGGAACCCACGAGTCGTTGTCGCTTTTTGCCAACAGCCTCCCCGACCTCGCAAACAAAGGCTACCCCGCATTCACCCGCCCACTAAGCCGAACCACCGCCTCTCCAGGACAAGCCAAACCCGCCCCAACACCATTCAAAGCAACCCTGGGAGAACGCAAAACCACCCCAAGCCATACGAAAGTTCTACTAAGTAGTATCAAAGCCACCTTAATCCGATCAAAAAAATTGCTAAGCAAAGCCCAATTCCACTTAAACGCCTCAAAAACAACCCTGATAAATCACAAATCCCCCAAAAGCGGAACCAAAACCAAGCTGGTCCCTCTAAAATTAGCCCTAAATCAGCAAAGCCGGCGCAAAACATCCTTCAAAATCCCACGTAAAACCCCTCCCGCCGCCCCATCTTTCTGGCCCTATCTTCCTGACCAGTCCTGCCCTGCTGAATCAGCCACAATAGCCACTACCCACTATGCCAGACCCCAGCCCCACCCCAAACAGCCAGGAAACACCGACGCCCCCACCCGGCACCCCGCCGCCGGAACCCGCCAAACCCAAGCGCACCCGCAGCGAGATCAACAAAAAGTTCCTCGTCGAACTGCATGAATCCGAGGCCTGCGCCGCCGCCGCCCTGGACCCCGTCCACATCCCCGGCCTCACCGAGGTCGAGTTTGACGCCACCCTCCCCGGCCAGATCACCATCCTTGCCGACGACCTCAAACAAGAACTCGCCAAGCTCAAAGACGCCCGCACCGGCAAAGGCGAGTTGACCGACGAGGAAAAGACCGCCCGCGCCCACCTCCTCGCCATCATTAGCATCATCCAAGGCGCCGCCCGCCGGAAATTTGAAGAGACCGCCCCCGCGCGCCTGGCCGGCTACTACATCGGCGCGAACATCAGCACCAAAGGCAAAGAGGAACTGATCACC
>JAYTIO010000343.1:0-3623 GCA_043731805.1 Pedosphaera sp.
TGCCAGTATCAAATCCCGGCCTACCTCAACATCCCGCTCTTCACCTGGCTCTGGCTGCGGGGTAAGTGCGCGAACTGCGCCGCGCCCATCTCCGCGCGCTATTTCGCCGTCGAGCTGCTCACGGGGTTGACGTTCGTGGCCTGCTGGCTGCGGTTCGGCGCGCAGGGTTTCGCCCCGCCCATGATTTACTGCGCGCTGCTGGCGGGCTTCATCGTCGCCACGTTCATTGACCTCGAGCACTTCATCATCCCGGACGAAATCACGCTGGGCGGCATCGCGGTGGGCGTGGTGCTGTCCGGGCTGTTCCCGGAAATCCACTACGGGCTGAAGGCGGCGGACGGCTTGAAGGCGGCGGCCCTCGGCGCGGTGGTGGGCGGCGGGCTGATCTACGGCATCCTGCGATTGGGCAAGCTGCTCTTCGGCCAGCAACGCGTCGCGCTGCCGGAGAACTCCGTCGTGACCTTCACGGAGAATGAGCTGCTGCTGCCCACCGGCCCGGTGAGCTACGACGAACTTTTCTACCGCCAGAGCGACACCGTGCTGCTCCACGCCACGCGCCTGGAAATGGTGGACCGCAGTTATTGGAACGTGGACGTGCGGCTCTCGCCCACGAAGCTGCGCGTGGGCGCGGACGAGTTCGACCCCAGCACGGTGCTGCACATGGAAGCGGTGACCAGCGGCCTCGTGCTGCCGCGCGAGGCGATGGGCTTCGGGGACGTGAAGTTCATGGCGGCCATCGGCGCATTCCTGGGCTGGCCGGCGGTGCTCTTCTCGCTGATGGTCAGCGCCATCCTCGGCTCCATCGTGGGCGTGTCGCTCATCGTGTTCGGGCGGCGCGAGTGGTCCAGCCGGCTGCCCTACGGCCCTTACATCGCGGTGGCGGCGGTCCTCTGGCTGTTCGGACGCGGGCACATCGTGGGCTACATGATGGCGCGGTGAAGGGAGGGCGCGTCTGTCCCAGCGCGCCGCTGCACCGTTCGGACACGCAACCGGCGCGCTGGGGACAGACGCGCCCTACCCGCGGTTCAACTCACCCGCAACCACACCGTCTTCAAGTGCGCGGGCTCGTCGCGCGTAATGGGGAAGTCCGGTGGCTGGGGGACGTAGTGCTGTTGCACGATGCGCCGGCCCGCCCGCTGAATCACTGCTTCGAGGGTGGCGAGGAATTCCTCCGGCGAGAGCGTCGCGCAGTTCGTGGAGGCGAAGAGGATTCCCTCCGGCTTCAGCAGCGGCAGCGCGAGCAAGACGAGCCGCCCGTAGTCCTTCTCCGCGCGGAAGACGCCGCTCTCCTTCGACTGCGAGAAGGTCGGCGGGTCCAGCAGGACCGCGTCGAACGTCCGACCTTTCTTGCCCAGCCGTCGCAGCCAGTCGAACACGTCGCCGTAGATGAAGTCGTGCGCGGTCGGGTCGAGGCCGTTGAGCGCGAAGTTCCGCTTGCCCCACTCCAGATACTTCTTCGAGAGGTCGAGGCTCGTGGTGCGCGCGCCGGCCTTGGCGGCTGCGACGGAGAAGCCGCAGGTGTAGGTGAAGGTGTTGAGAACTGCGAATTGCGAATTGCGAATTGCGAATGGGAATTCCGCCGCGATATGGCCGGTCAAGAGCCGGCGGCGGTTGTCGCGCTGGTCGAGGAAGAGGCCGTAGCTGTAGCCCTCGGTGAAACTGAGTTCGAACGCGAGGCCGTTCTCGCGCACGGCGAAGCGCTCCGGGGCCGGCTCGCCGAGGACGAGTTGCGGCGAGGCCTGCGCGGTCTTGGTCTCGCGCACGCGGCGGTCGAGGCGCTTGTGATAGGCCCCGCGCAGACCAAGGTGTTTGAGCCAAGTGGCGAGCTGGTCCAACTGTGCCGCAGTCAGCGCGGACTCGGATTGCGAGAGGAGGAAGTCGCCGAGTTGCTCGACTTGCCAGCCGGGCCAGCCATCCGCCGCGCCGTGGACGAGGCGGATGGCGGTGGTGGCTGCCCCTTCCCCGGTAGGGTGAGACTCCGTCGAACCCCATTGGCCGGCGCAGTCCGAGACACTCGCTGCGCTCGCCTCGCTGCGCTCGAAATGAGGCTCGACGGAGTCTCGCCCTACCGGCGCTCCGAGCGCCCGTCGTAAGGCGAGGCGCGCGTCGGCTGCGAAGTCCGCCGGGGCACGGAAGGTGACGGCCTCGCCGGTGGCGGGATGGTTGAAGGTGATTTGCTCCGCGTGGAGAAAGACCCGCGCGGCAGGCGTGCCGCCGTAGAGCGTGTCACCGAGGATGGGGAAGCCGTTGGCTGCGGCGTGGACGCGGATTTGATGCGTGCGGCCGGTCAGCGGTTCGGCGGTGACGAGCCAGGTTTTGAGGTCTGGGTTCTGGGTTCTGAGTTGAAAGCGCGTCTCGGCGAGATCGCCACCGGCGTCGGTTGGGAGGCTGGTGTAGTGGTCGCCGTCGCGCGCGATGTGGCCGCGCACGACGAGCTCGGGCTGCGGGGGCGGGCGGTCGCTGAGGAGGAGGTAGCGCTTCGACACAAGGCGTTGCTCGAATTGCTCGGTGAGGGATTTGTTGGCGAGCGGGGTCTTGCCGAAAACGAGGACGCCGCTGGTGTCCTTGTCGAGCCGGTGAATGATGGCGAGGTCCGCCCAGCGCGGCTCGCGGTGGCGGAGCCAGTCGTAGATGCCCTCGCCGGCGTGCGGGGCGGGGGCGTGGGTGTTCCAGCCGGCGGGCTTGTTCACCACCAGCAGGTGCTCGTCTTCGTGGAGGACGCAGGGGGGGATCACGGGGACGGGGAGGATTAAGATTAAGATTACAAGTAAGAGAAAGAGGCAGCGGGTCGTTTCTTGCTCTTAATCTTACTCCTAATTTTACTCCTGCTCCTCGCCGCTCATCGCAGGAGGAACAACTCCCGCTTCGCACCACTCTTCTCGACGGTGACGCTGTCGGCTTCGATCTTGAGCAAGGTCACGCCCTCGATGCGGTCGCCGAGGGAGAGGGTCTTGCCGTTCACGGTGACGAAGGTTTTCTTTTTGCCTCGGCTGATGCCCTGGAGTTTCAACTCGGGGAAGTCGACAGCGGCGACTAGGACGGCGGGGGGGACGACGACTTTAGGAGGAATTGGCGGCACGGGTGGCTTCGGAGGCGCAGGCTCATTCGTCGTGACGGCGACGGTCACGGGTTCGACTTTAGGCGGCGGGACGACCGGGTTAGTCGCGATGACGGGGACGGGCACCGGGATAACCGGCGGAGCAACGACGGGCGGCACAACGGGCGGCAGAATCACCACGGGCGGCACGACCGGTGGAACGACGACGGCGATGAGCGGCGGGTTGGTCTTCGGCGGCGTGGGCGGAGTGACGACGACGCTGGGCGGATTGGTGGCCACGGGTGGGTTGGTGGTGGTCGCCGGCGTGACTTTCGGCGGCTCGACCTTGGCCACCACGTTGGTGCGGGGCATCCCGTGTTCATCAATGTCCTCGATGGCGTAAGGCTGGAAGTTCTTCCGCGCCGTCCACCATTTCTCGAAGAAGAACGCAGACGCGCCGAGGAGCGCGAGGAGGACCAGAGCAATGCCCACCACCGGCACCCAGGCGCGACGCTCCGGGGCGGAGACGGGCGTCATGGGCACAGGCAAATCCTCGACGCCCTTGGGCCCGCGCGGGCGCGTGGCC
>JAYTIO010000344.1:0-3456 GCA_043731805.1 Pedosphaera sp.
GGCAATCTCTACGGCGAACCGCGAGCCGCGACTTCGGTCGAGTGCATCGACTGCCACGGCACGGTGAACGCGCGCCCGTCGCTCGTCACGAGCGGCAACGGCGGGCGCTTCAGCAACGGCGGCAAGGGCGTGAACATCGCCGCCACCAGCAAGCCGTGGGGCCCGCGCTTTGTGTGGGAAGGCAAGCGGCTCTTCCAGCGCAGCAACCTCTCGCCCGACGTGCGCTGGGAAATCCCGCAGACGCTGGACACGATTGACCCGCAGCATTCCCGCTACAACGCGAAGGCCCGCTACGCGAAAACACTGCGCCGCGACGGCCAGACTTGGGGCGATGTGCCCGAGGCCGCGAAGTGCGCGCAGGCCCTCGCGCACGACAACTCGAACCTCACCTGCCAGGTCTGCCACAGCTCGTGGGCGACGAGCTGCTTCGGCTGCCACTTGCCGATGCGCGCGAACCAGCGCGTGCCGCTAAACAAGTTCGAGGGCATGACCACGCGCAACTTCACCGGCTACAACCCGCAGGTCGTCCGCGACGACGTCTTCCAGCTCGGCGTGGACGCGAGCTACAAGAGCAACCGCGTCGCCGTGCTGCGTTCCTCCAGCGCCATCATCGTCGGCTCGCAAAACAGCAACCGCGAGTGGGTCTATTCGCAACAGCAGACCGTTAGCGCCGAGGGCTACAGCGGTCAGGCTTACAACCCGCACTTCCCGCACACCACCAGCGGCGTCGGCACCACGAAGGGCTGCACCGACTGCCACCTTGCTGCCGACAACAGCAACAACGCGTGGATGACTTCCCTGCTCGGCTTCGGCACGGGCACAGTGAACTTCTTCGGACGCTACGCGTGGGTCGGCGCGGGCAAGGACGGCCTCTATGGCGTTGTCTGGACCGAGCAAGAGGAGCCGCAAGCCGCCATCGGCAGCCACCTGCATCGCCTCGCTTACCCGGACAACTTCAAGCGCCACGTCGAGACGAACAAATCCATCTTGCCCGCGAAACAGGACGGCAACGACCTTGCCCATCACCACCACGCGAAGGAGATTTTGGACCTTACGCTGCGCGGCGAATACCTCTACACCGCGAACGGCGCAGACGGCTTCGAGGTCTTCGACGTTGCGAACATTGACCAGAAGGGTTTCAGCGAACGCATCCTCACCGCGCCCGTCTCGCCGCTCGGCCAGCGCACTTACATCCGCACCAAGTATGCGACCAGCGTGACGCTGCCGAGCACGCTGGGCATTGACCCCACACGCCAGCGCTTGCCGGAAAACGAGGAGCAGCCCATCAGCCTCATCTACGCATGGGCCTTCATCACCGACCGCGAGGAGGGCCTCGTGATGACGACCGTCGCGACGCTCGTGGACGGCAACCCGAACAACAACTTCCTCGACAAAGACCTCAAGACCATCCGCTTCAACCCCGACGGCAAGCTCGCCGGCGCGATGCATTCCCACATGGCCGGCACGAACCTCTTCGTCGTCGCGAAGAAAGGCCTGTTCGTCCTCGGCTTGCACAACGACAAGCTCGAAGCGCCGAAACTCGTGGCCGAGTTGAGCAACGGCGAGTTCAAGAACCCGCGCGCCGTCAGCGTGCAGTTCCGCTACGCCTACGTGACCGACGACGACGGCTTCAAGGTCGTGGACATCACCGACCCGACGAAGCCCCGCCTCATCCCCGGCGCGACCGTGCCGCTCAAGAACGCCCAGCGCTTCTACCACGCGCGCACGTTCGCCTACGTCGCGAACGGCGCGGAGGGCCTCGCGTTCATTGACATCAGCAACCCCGAGAAGCCGCGCCTCGAACGCATGTTCAACGCCGACGGCAAGCTCAACGACACGCGCGCCGTGCAAATCGGCTCCGTGAACGCCTCGATGTTCGCCCTCGTCGCAGACGGCAAGAACGGCCTGCGTGTGCTCCAGATGATTTCGCCCGAGAACGTCCCGACGCACATGGGCTTCAGCCCTGCGCCCAGTCCGAAGCTCATCGCCACCTACCCCACGCACGGCCTCGCCGTCGCCGTCTCGCGTGGCCTCGACCGCGACCGCGTGGTGGACGAGACCGGCAACCAGACCGTCGTCTTCGGTCGTCGCGGTTCCCGTCCCTTCACCATGGACGAGATGCAGAAATTCTTCCGCCACTTCGCCGGCCCCACCCCCAGCGACCTGAAATCCAAGCGCACCGGCCCGCTCTACAAGGTGGAGGAAGTCACAATGAAGAATGGTGAGTTACTCACCCATTCCGGCGCGAAGCTGAAGCAGCCGAGCGCCTTCAAGGCCGAGCCAGAGCCGCAGCCCGCGCGCCCGAGCAACGACCGGTTGGTGAGAAGGGGACAATGAGCCAGTTCATCCAAAACGGTAGTCGCGCCAAGGCTCGCACTGAGCACCGCCACCCCTATGGAGTGCGGTGGCTAGCGAAGCGCGACGCCGCTTTCGCCTCCAAACGCGCGTCGTATACTCACGCCGATCTGGCGCCGAACGCGCAAATGGAGCACGGACGCCCACGTCCGTGTAAGTTTGCTGCGGACGTGGGCGTCCGCGCTCCAAGGCCGCTGCGCTCTGGCGCCGCACTCCATATCGCGCTACTGCTCCTCCTCACCCTCTCCCTCTCCGCCCAAGACTCCGTCCGCACGCTCGCCGGCCTCCCCGAAACTCCCGGCGCACTCGACGGCACCAACACCACCGCCCGCTTCAATGACCCCGCCGGAATCGCCATTGCCGCTGACGGCACCATCTTCGTCGCCGACAACCAAAACCACGCCCTCCGCCGCATCGGCACGAACGGCTTCGTGATCACGCTCGCCGGCTTGCTCGGCACTCCCGGTTCTGCGGACGGCCCGGGGACCACCGCGCGCTTCGACAGCCCCACCGGCCTTGCCCTCGGCCCGGACCGCACGCTCTACGTTTCTGACACGGGTAACCACACCATCCGCCGCGTGGCCCCGAACGGCGTTGTCACGACCCTGGCTGGCTCTGCGGGCAACGCCGATTACGCCGATGGCTCCGCGTCCATCGCACGCTTCAACCAACCCCTCGGCCTCGCCATCGCCGCCGACGGCACCGTGTTCGTCGCTGACAGCGGCAACCATCTCATCCGCGTCATCGCCACGAACGGCACCGTCTCAGTTCTCGCCGGAAATCCGGAGACCTTCGGCTCCGCCGACGGCACAGGCACGAACGCCTTTTTCAACTGCCCCGTCGGCCTCGCGCTCGCAGCGGACGGCTCGCTCTTCGTCTCGGACGCGAACAACTTCACCCTCCGCCGGGTCACCGCCGCCGGTGTCGTCACCACCATCGCCGGTGCGGCAGGCCAAGACGGCTCCGCTGACGGCCCCGCCGCCACCGCCCGTTTCGGCAAGCCCGCCGAGCTCGCGCTCTCCCCGAACGGCACCCTCTACATCGCCGACGCCGCGCACCACACCATCCGCCGCCTCACGCCGGACGGACGCGTCAGCACTA
>JAYTIO010000345.1:0-5005 GCA_043731805.1 Pedosphaera sp.
CTCCGCCTGCTTCGGAGCCGGCAGTGAGCGACACCCGGCCGCCGGGCGTGGGGTGGGCGCTCAGGTTCACCTGCACGATGCCACCCGCGCCAGCGACGATATTTCCTCTCGGGGTTTCGACCGTGATGTTGCCCACCACGGTGTTCGGTGAGTCGGGGAAGGTGGTGGCGATGAGGCCGCTGCCGGGGATGACACGGCTGGAGCTCGTCACGGCTCCGGTGACCGGGTCCACGCGGAACTGGTTCACTGTCTGGGTGTCCACGCGCCCGTCGCCGGCGTTCACGTTGCCGTTGAGCGAACGGACGAGCAGGTTGCCGCCGTCGTAGGAGGCGATGCGCGAGTCCTGCACGTTGATGTTGCCGCCCGCGATGAGGTTAATGTCTCCGCTGCTGGCGGAGTAAATGCCGCGGCCCGGGTCGCTCTTGAACCGAATGACCGCATCTGGCGAACCAAGCTGCACGGTGCCGGCGACGTTCAAGTCGAGCTGGCCGCCGGCGGAGGAAACGATGCGGGAAGCGAACATGCTCAGATCGCCGCTCAAGTTGAGGCTGATGTTGGCCGCCGGACCCAGCGCGGCCACTGCTGCGTTGTCTGCCGGGCCTTTGGAGACGATGCCGGCGGTGTCTCCCAAATCGAGGTGCCGCGCGTTGATGGTCAACTTGCCGGGGCCGGACACCATGTAGCCCGTGCCGCTCTGCAAGGGCACATCCTGACTGGCGTTGTAGAGCGCTTGCACGACTGCGGAGTCCACGAAGCGTCCAGGCGTCAGGACTGGGAAGGTCTCGGTGGGCACCAGCGGGCGGCCCAGAGGATCGACGGCGACGGGATTGCCCAAGCCGTCCACCAACAGCGGGTGGCCGAAACTGTCCAAGACCGGCACCGGGAAGCTTTGATAGGCCTGCAACTGGTCGAAGCTCATCCGGCCTTGGAAAATCAGGCGGCGCGTCTGGGCGTTGTAGAGAAACGGGTTGCTGCTGAAGGCCGGAACGGCGCGGCCGAAGGCCTCGAAATCCGGCGGCCTGGCCAACGCTTCGTAGAACGTGTAGGGCACGCGGTTGCGGATGTCGCCGTCCACCGTGAGCGTGGATTCATCCAGCGGGCTGAGATTTTGCACGGTCAACCCGGCGTTGAGCATGTTCCCATGCACCGTTACTTCCGCCCGTTTCGGCGAAACCAAGGTGAGGTTGCTCATGTCCCCGCTGATGGACATACGGCTCGGATTCGGGTCGCCCAGATGGACCGGCGTCGCCGCGTGGTCCGCCTCGCCGAAGTCACCCGTGTCCACGAACCGGCTCAGGCCGCTGTCGGACATGATAATCTTCACGATGCTGCCCTGCGCGTTCACGCCGTTGAGCGAACCACCGCCAGTCGTGCTGAGGTCCAAGCCCCCGAGTGCGGACGGAAACAAGATGAGGTCGTTGGCGACATTGATCCCCCCCGCGCCAGCCCGAAGCGTCAGGCTCGGCGGGTAAATCGGCGAGGGCATGGTGATGTCCGTGGTGGACGGTCGGTTGTCGCCGGACAGATTGATGCGGTTGACCGCCGTGAGGGAAACCGCCGCCGCCGCATCGTAGTCGAAGCGGTGGTTGAACGCCCCGGACAGGCTGTTGAACACGCCGTTCGGATTGCGCACCTCCTGAAGGTTGATGTCGTGGTCGGAGGCAACATTCCAAGCCCCTTTCACCAAGCTCAAGGCGAGTAACTGCTGGGAGATGCCCGCGTTCCCGTGGGCCAGGATGGTGCCCTGCCCGTTCGCCACGACGAAGTGGCCGACCACATCGCCCGCCGCCTCGATGCTGACATTGCCCGGCGCGGTGCCGAAGGCCCCGCTGCCACCGTCGGTCTCGGAGTTGCTCGCCGGCAGGTAGCTGCTCACGTTGCCCCCGGCCTTGATGTTGAGGTTGCCGCCCGCGCCGGTGCTGAGGCCGCCGAGGTTGGCGAGATTCACCCGATAGCTCGTGCGCGCAAACGAATAGCCGACGCTACCGGTGCCGGAGTTCACATCGCCGCTGGCCGCCAGCACATCAATGTTCCCGCCGCCCACGGTGCGGGCGAAGCCGCTTTCCAGGCCGACGTTCAACCCGGCGTAGAGCGAGAGATGACCGTTCTGGGTCTGCACTGAGCCGCTGCTGAAGCAGTTCACGCTGCCCACGCCCGCAGTCACCGCCGCCGCCGGGTTGGCCGCGCTGGGCACCGAGAAGTTGGCGCCCGCCACCAGCTCCACCGACCAGTTGCGGCCCGCAGTGATGCTGCTGAAGACGTTGATGTCCCGCCCCGCTTGCAAGCGCAGTGTGCTCGTGGGGTCCGCGCTGTCGGCGAGATTCCAAACCGAGCTAACGGTGATGTCCCGCGTCGCCTGGAGCGTGATTTGTGAGAAGCTCGCGAAGGCTGAAGGCCGGAATGTGAGTGTGCCAGCGGCGGGCGAGTCGGTTTGATTCACCGTCCCCGAACCGGTGCTGCCCACGCCGGCGTTGTTGATCACGATGTCGAGCGGATCAATCACCAACTCGCCGCCCCGGCTGCCTGCCGTCGCGTGCGCCTCGATGCTCGAAGCGATGGCGCTCATCCGCAGCGCGGAGAGCGCCACGCGCCCGCCGTTGCCGCCGGTGGCGCTGCCCGAGACGTTGATCGTGGAGCCAGCGGCGTCGTTGAAAATGTTGCCCGACTGAATGCGAACTTCACCGCCGCGCGCGCCGGCCTCCGCGCCCTTCGCGCTAATAGCCGAGCTGGCCTGCAGGTTCACGCTGTCCGCCGCCACGAGTTCGATGACGCCGCCGACATTGCGGACGGTGTTGGCCTGCACGAGCCCGCCTTGATTCACGACCCGCGCATGCAGGGCGATCGTCCCGGCGTCGGCGATGAGCTTGCCTTGGTTGTCCACGGTGCCTTCCGGCAGGCTGACTTGGGCGCTCAACCCGCGCCCGTCCGGCCGCTCGCTGACCAGGACGGATTTGCCGGCGTAGAGGCCGATGTTCCCATCCGGCGCGCTGAGGATGCCGTGGTTAAAAATCTTCTCGGCGATGAGGTAGAGCGAACCGCCGCTCGCTGCTTCGACCGTCCCGTAGTTGATGATGCTGGCCAACGGCGGCAGCGAACTGAACTGCCACGGCCCGCCCCCGGCCATGTCGGGCGCGATGGGTGCCGTCGTGACCGCGACTCCCGCCGCGCGCACGAACGAGTTGGGACCGAAGAAGAAACCGGATGGGTTGGCCAGCACGAGGACGCCGTTGGCCTCGATGCGACCAAAAATCTGCGACGGATTGGGATCGTTGATGCGGTTCCAAGCGATTGAGCTCGCCGATGGTTGCACGAACCGGGTGGTTTCATTGGCCCCGACGTTGAAGCTGCGCCAATCCATGAAGCTCTGGTTTCCAGCCTGGATGGTGAGCGTGTTGCCGCTCACGGAAGCGCTGGCGCTGCCGGCCCGCACCACCATGCCCTCGGGGTTGGCGCGCGCCGACGGCAGACACGGCAGCGAGCACAACGCCGCGAGCGGCAGCAGTGCTCGGCGCAGCGTCTTTGGTCCGGCGGACTTGGCTTGTTTGAACGACATTCGAAGCTACCTTCTACGGGGTTGGCGGTGATTTACGAATACCGGAAGTGTTACCTTTGCGTGAACGTGTCCGAATAGCGCGTGGTGGCAGGTTAGAATTGCAAACCCAATACGAAGGTGGCGCGGAGACTTCCAGCCGGGCTGATGCGTGAGCTCTCCAAGGCCCAGCCCAGCACCGCCCGCGCATCCAGGAGTTGGCCGATCCCGCCTTGAAAGCCCAACCCGGCACCCCACAAATGGTTGGCTGCACCCCGCGCGCCATCCACGTGGTAGGTCTCGCCGTAATCCATGAACGCCGACCAGCGGACCCGCATCGGCAGCGTGCCGTCCACCATGCCGAGCTCGTAGAAGGGCGTGCGTGGCTCGAACGAAACCTTCCACCCGCCGTCCCCGAACTGTTCGCCCTCCTGATAGCCGCGCACCGCCGAGCTGCCGGCGATGCCGAATTGCTCATTGCTGACCAACGGCACGCTGGCCCACTGCCCGTCGGCCCGCAGCAGCACGGAGTAGCCAGCCGGGAGCCGCTGTTCCCGCGACCAGCCCAGGGTGACCGTCCGGTAATCATTCATGGCCTGCGCCGATCCGGCGGCGGTCTTGAAATCACCGGAAGACGAGAAGATCGGCACGTTCGCCGCCATGCCGACAAAGAAGTTGTTCTGCCCCCATTTGTCCGGCGCCGTCGCATCCCAGCGCAGGGACGCCGGCAGGTAGGTGACGCTGTTGAAGCGCGCCGGCTGCGGTGAGGAGACCAGCGTGGTCGTCTGGGACGGCACCCCGAACGCGTCGAAGACCGTGATGGAGTAAGGGAAATTGTTCGTGTTGAAGCTGGACGAGTGCGACCACTTGAAGTCCAGCCCGGCGGTAAACGTGGACTTGAGGCCGTGCGCTTCCGGCAGCGGGAGGCTCACCCGCCAGCCGTAGCTCTCGTTCTTGCTCAGGTCCTGCCCGCTGTCGAACGAGTCAATCGTCAAGAAAGCCGTCTGCGTGATGTTGTTGGTCGGGCCGTATTTCGTCCCCGTGTCCGTGGTGGAGCGCGAGGCGAAGAAGGACAGCTCTGGATTGCCGGTGGCGGGTGGGAGCCGAAATTGTTTCGACGCCTCATCGTAGCCGAAGGCCCCGGGGTTCGCCTCTGCCCGCGCGCGGAACGAGTCCGGCGCTCCGAGGGGCATGCGATAGTAGGTGCTGTAGTTGGCAATCAACGGGTGGTCAAAGAACCGCGTGGGTAGTCGGTTCTGCTCCTTCATCGCTTCCGGCGAGAAGCCATACTGCAAGCCGACTGAGTGCTCGCGCTGCCAGAGGTTGTTGAATTGCAGCGAGGTGTTCACCCGCAAGTCCGGCGTGCCCGGCGTGCTTAAATTGTTCAGCTCAAACCGCCCGTGCAGTGGCAGGTGGTCTTTCACCTTCAACATCAGCGCGCTGGTGCCCGGCTCGGGTCCGGGCACGATTTCCGGG
>JAYTIO010000346.1:0-2442 GCA_043731805.1 Pedosphaera sp.
GCCCACTTGAACCCGGCGAGATAGGCGCGGCCCAAGCCGTTCTTCGCCGCGCGGTGCAGGACGTGGATGTTCGGGTGATTCGTGGCGAGTTCGTCGGCGAGCTGGCCGGTGCCGTCGGGGGAATTGTCGTCCACGACGAGCAAGTCCACGGGCACCGGCAGTTTGAGAACGTGCGCGGCAAGCGGGGGAAGGTTCTCCCGCTCGTTGTAGGTGGGCACGATGACAAGGGCGCGCTGGCTCATGCGAGATTGCCGGGCGAGCGTCAGGGAACCACCGGCTCAACTCAAGCCGGGATTCCCCGTAGCGTGTTCCCGAAACGAATCCGGCTGCCCAGCGTGCGTCAGAGCCACCATGCCCGAAGCGGAATCCGCCCTACGTCGTGAAACCTCCCCCCGATGCCGTGCGCCCATCGCCCCGGTAGGGCGCGCGACGCTCGCCTTGGCGCTTGGCGCGTGGTGTTTCTTGGGAACTTGGAGCCTGAGTTTTGGCGCTTCCCCCACGGAGTTCGATTTCTTCGAGCGCCGCATCCGGCCCGTGCTGGCGCAGCATTGCTACGAGTGTCACAGCGCCCAGAGCAAGGCGCTCAAGGGCGGCCTCCGTGTGGACACGCGCGACGGCTTGCGCCTCGGCGGCAAGTCCGGCGAGCCAGCCATCGTCCCCGGCGACGCGGAGAAGAGCCTTTTGCTCAAAGCCATTCGCCACGCGAGCGCGGACTTGCAGATGCCGCCGAAGAAGAAACTTTCGCCGTCCCAAGTCGCCGACTTCGAGCAGTGGATTCGCAGCGGCGCGCCGGACCCGAGGGTGGGGAAGGAGTCAGGAGCCAGGAGTCAGGAGTCGGGGAAGAAGCACTGGGCGTTCGTGCCGCCTCGGGAGCAGGCGTTGCCGACGGTGAGGGACAAGGCGTGGCCGCAGACGCCCATCGACCACTTCATCCTCGCGAAGCTGGAGGCGAACGGTCTGAAACCCAGCCCGCCCGCCGACCCGCGCACGCTCATCCGCCGCCTGACCTACGACCTCACCGGCCTCCCGCCGACTCCGGAGGAGGTTGAGGCGTTCGCGAAGGCCTGCTCAATCGGCAATCGGCAATCGGCAATCGGCAATCTCGCCGACCGTCTGCTCGCCTCGCCGCACCACGGTGAACGCTGGGCGCGGCACTGGCTGGATGTGGCGCGCTACGCGGACACCAAGGGCTACGTCTATGCGCGCGAGGAACGCTTCTTCACCCACGCCCACGCCTACCGCGACTGGGTCGTCCGCGCGCTGAACAGCGACCTGCCTTACGACCGGTTCCTCATGCTTCAGATAGCTGGCGACCAACTGGCCGAAGGGTCCAAAGTCACCGAGGCCATCGTGAGCACGCCGCCCGGCTCTCAACTCTCAACTCTCAACTCTCAACCGTCGCGCAGCGACTTAGCCGCCCTAGGTTTCTTGACGGTCGGCCGCCGCTTCATCGGCCTCACGCACGAGATTATCGACGACCGCATCGACGTGGTGACGCGCGGCACCATGGGCCTGACCGTCCAGTGCGCCCGCTGCCACGACCACAAATACGACCCCATCCCGACCGCCGACTACTACTCGCTCTACGGCATTTTCCAGAGCAGCGCCGACGAGTTGGTGCAAGTGGAGTTCCCTGAAAAGTCCGACGCGCTCGCCGCCTTCGAGAAGGAATACCAGACCCGCCTCGCCAAGCTGAACTCCACGATGGCCACGCGTCGCGCCGAGACCGCCGCCCGCGTCCGCGCCCGCGTGACCGACTACCTCGTCGCGCAGTTCGAGCTGCACAAGTATCCCGAGGAAGGCTTCGACCAAATCCTCACCGACCAAGACCTCATCCCCGCCACCGTCCGTCGTTGGCAGGGCTATCTGGAACAGGCGAAGGAACGCCGCGACCCCATCTGGACGCTCTGGCACGCCTGCGCGCAACTTGCGCCGAAGGACTTCCCGACCACCATCGCCCAACTCAAAACTCAAAACCCAAAACTCGAAACCCTCCTCGCCCCTCCACCCCAGTCCATGCGCGAAGTCGCCGAGCGCTACGGCCAGGTCTTCGTCGCCATCGAGCAGCAGTGGCAGGCCGCGCTCGCCGCCGCGAAGACGAATAATTCTCCCGCCCCCACCGCGCTCGCGGACCCGCAGGCCGAGGCGCTCCGCCAAGTGCTTTACGCCGCCGACTCACCCGCCGTCGTCCCGAACGACGGCATCGTGAACACTGAACTGCTCTTCACCTCCAAGCACACGGAGGAACTCTGGAAGCTCCAAGGCGAAGTGGACCGCCACCTCATCCGCACGCCCGTCTCGCCCGCGCACGCCCTCATCGTCACCGACCGCGAGCCGCAGCAAAACCCGCGCGTCTTCCTGCGCGGCGACCCGAAGAACAAGGGCGACGCCGTCCCGCGCCAGTTCCTGCAAGTCCTCGCCGGCCCGCAGCGCCAGCCCTTC
>JAYTIO010000347.1:0-8779 GCA_043731805.1 Pedosphaera sp.
CCTCGATGGCCACGGCCACAACACTTACATCCTCAGCCCGCGCGTGCGCGGGCAGACGGCGTGGATGCCGTTCCACGTCGTGCGCGCGACGGGGCTGACCTTCGCGCACGCGGCGTCCGAGGGCGGCACGTGGGCGGACCCGATTCTGGAGGTGGACTACGGCATTGACTGCGCGATCGTCTGCACCGCGCTGTCCGGTCGAGGCGAGGCGGGGAACGCGGGCTATTCCCGGCAGCCGGACAAGCTGAAGTATTTCGACCACGAAGAATGGGGCCACAACCACGCCAACGCGCCGTATCGCGGCGCGGCCATCTACCTCGGCGGCCAGCGCAACCGCATCGTCGGCCACGGCGACTTGCGCCCGTGGAGCATCGGCCGGCGCGCAGCGCTGCCGGGGATGCACTACGCCGACGGCATCGTGGCGCGCGACCCATTCCTGCAAGAATGGTCGGCGGAGCAAGGCGGGCTGAACGCGAACCTCGCCGAGCCGAAGAACATCTTTCGCGGCCAGTGGCGCGCCGCCTCGCCGGTCTTCAACGCCACCACCCGCGACCAGCGCGTCCGCTTCCCCGTGCTCGGCGCGAACCTCGCGCGCCCCGTGCTCGTGCCGCTGGGCGACCTGCGCGCCCCGCCGCCGCTGCTCTTCGGCAAGCGCTTCAACGACTACACTGGCAAGCCCGCCCCCGTCATCCAGCGCGCCCTCGACGCGGGGGAAAACGTCTTCCTCGGTGCGGGCGAATACACGCTGTTCCGGCCCATCACCAACGGCTGCGTCTTCGGCGCGGGCATGGAGCAGACCGTCTTGAACTGGCCCACGAACGTGGACTGCTCGCAGCGCGACTGCAAAGGCCTGCTGAACCTCACCGTGCGGGGCGGACGCTACGGGCACAACTCGCAGGCCGGCGAGGGCGGCTCGACGAACACCGCCACCGCGCTCCTCCTGCGCGTGCGCTTCGACGGCCAGAGCCAGGCGGGCGTCACGCTCCACGCCGCGCGGGACCAAGTGTATCAGGACTGCGAGTTCATCAACGGCCGCGTCGGCTTCACCCACGGCCACGACCGCACGCGCGGTGCCTGGGTCGGCGAGCGCGGCACGGCGGGCGGGCCAGTCATCATGCGCCTCAACCTCGCGAACTGCACCTTCCGCAACCTCTCCGAGCGCGCCATTGACCTGCGCCCCGGCGTGGCGCAGACCGGCGTCGTGGGCATCCACAACTGTCTCTTCGAGGACATCGGCGACACAGCCCTGCGCGTCTTCGGCGGCGAAGCCCACCTCGTGCAGAACTGCATCTTCCGCCGCATCGGCAAGGAGATTTCCACCAACGCCATCGTCGAGGTCATGGGTCACGGCGCGGTGGCGTTGAGCCATTTGGAGATTCAGAACAAGGACTTCCCCGGCAGCCCCGTCGGCATTTTTGTCAACGGCCTTGCGAGCGTCTCGCACTGCAAAATCATCGGCACGCAACGCGCGCTGGCGTCCCGCATGGCGCTGCTCACCGACCACATCGAAGCGGCGGACGGGAACTACGAGCTGGCCTTCGGCAGCTTCGTGACGACCTCAACTTTTCGGAACGGCGACGCGAAGAAAGGCGCGATGTTCGTGCGCGACATGGGGCAGGGTGAAAGCGTCTCCCTCCAAGCCGGCACGCAACCCCTCGACGCCACGCCCCCGCCGCCCGTGCTCAACGTGACGGTGGAAGACCGCGTGGATGGCAACTACGTCGCGTGGAAGGCCGTCGAGGACAAGGAGTCGGGCATCCTCGCCTATCTGGTGTTCGCGGCGGGCCGGGAAATCTACCGCACACCCTTGAGCTACGACCCCGGCGACAGCGCCGGCACGCCGCTGATGACGCGCGTGGTCCCCACCGCGTTCCTCGACACGAACCGCGTCGCCGACACCTATACCGTGAAGGCCGTCAACGGCGCGAACCTCCTCACCGGCGGCGGCCAGGCCCCATTGCCCCGCTGGGGCCCGATGCGCGCCCGCTTCAACGACCGCTACACCAATGAAGTCGTGATTGCCGAAGTCACCTTCCGCAGCCGCCAGCCCGGCGTGGTGGACAGCAAGGGCCGCAAGCTCACCGCCGCCGAGTTGCGCCGCCAAGGCGTGCCCGACGCCGTTTACATCGAGCCACGCCCCTGACCCCGTGCCGGCGGTTTGCAACCGCCGTCGGTGGCGACAAAACGAATTCACAACCACCGCCCCGGTCACTACGTTGCCCGCCCAGCTTGAAGCCATGACGACGACTACTGAACCGACCCCACCTGCCGCCGCGCTGGCGGAGCCGGCGTTCACCCCGGTCGTCACGCTGGTGTTGTGGCTGGGCTGCCTGCTCGTCGGCGCGCTGGGCTTCGCGTTCCCCTACGCGCGCCCACGTCCGCCCGCAGTGACCGCGCCCAGCGTGCAGTTGGAACTCCTCCAGGTGGAACTGACCCGTGCGCCAACGCCGACGGTCGCAAGCGTGACCGCGCCGCCGTCCGCCCTGTCGCAGCCCCCGCCGCTCTTCGCCCCCGCGCCGCTGCTGCCCCCGCCGCAACTGGTCGCCGTCGAGCGGCCCAGTCCGGCGGTGGCCTTCGCCGTCCCCATCGAAGCGCCCGCGCGCATCGTCGAGGTGAAGCCGTCCACGCTGCTCCGCCCCGCGCCCCAGACCGCCCCGGTCGCGCCCAGCCTCGCACCTTCGCCCGTGTCCGGCCCCGGCGCGGCCACCGGCACCAGCAGCGGAACGGCCGCCGTGGCCGCGCCCGCAGTTGAAGCGCTCACGTTCGGCCTGGGCGAGGGCAAGCAGCCCGCCCCGGCATATCCAGCCGCCGCCCGGCGCGCTGGCCAGGAAGGCACCGTGGTCGTCCGGTTCAGCGTGGGCGCGGATGGCCGGGTGCTCGCCGCCGAGGCGAGCTCGCCTGCGCCGTGGGCGGCGTTGAACCACGAGGCGCTGCGCGTCATCCGTGAGCAATGGCATTTCAAACCCGGCCCCGTGCGGCTCCACGAGGTGGCCATCCGCTTTGAACTGAAGAAGTGATTCCCGTGACCCCACTCCTCGCCAACCTCGCCGTGGACACCTTCCTCAAGGGTGGCCCCATCATGTGGCCGATCCTGTTCTGCCTCCTCGCCGCGCTGGTGGTCGTGACCGAGCGCGCGCTCTGGTGGTGGCAGCTCCGGCAACGGTGCAGCGCGGTGCAATTGCACGCGGTCTACGATGCCATCGCCGCCGGCAGTTTCGACCGCGCCGTCCAGCTCACAGAAACTGCCGCCGACCCGTTTCTCCTCACCGTCCGCGAAGGCCTCACGCACGCGCACACCTCGCTGCTGGGCGCGATGCAGCTCCGCGCCACCGGCGAGCTCGAGCGCGCGGAGCAACGGCTATGGATTCTCGGCACGTTCATCACGCTCGCCCCGCTGCTCGGTCTGCTGGGCACCGTCACCGGCATCATGCACTCGTTCAGCTTCGTCGGCAGTGAGCAACTCGCGCCCGCCAAGGTCAGCGCCGGCATCGCCGAGGCGCTCATCGCGACCGCCGGTGGGCTGGGCATCGCGATCCTTTGCCTGCTGCCCTACAACTGGTTCAACCGCCGCCTCGCCCATTACCGCGCGGGTCTGGAACGCACCATCAACCACATCGAGCTGCTCGTGGAATCCGCCAAGCAACACGGCCACGACCTCGAAGCCTTCGCCCGCCAGCGCGCCCTCCGCGAGCGCACCCCTGCCCCAATCGCGACGCGCTGACCTGCGCCCATTCCCCATTCGCAATTCTCCACTCGCCATTCCGTATGCCTGTCAAACTCGGCTCCAAGCTCCCGCCGCCCAGCGCCGAGGCGCGCATCGAGATCATCCCGCTGATTGACATCATGTTCTTCCTGCTCGCCGCGTTCATGCTCGTGAGCCTGAGCCTGGTGAACCTCAAGAGCGTCCCGGTGAACCTCCCCACCGCCACCACCGCCACGGCGGACACCCGGCGCGACTTGGAGAACCTCTCCGTGGACCGGGCCGGCCTGGTCTACCTCGACACCAAGCCCGTCGGGCCGAACGAACTCGCGCTCGCGTTGGCCGCGCTGGCCCGGGCCAACCCCGAGGTCCGCGTCTTCATCAGCGGCGACCGGGACGCGCGCCACGGCGAGGTCATCCGCGTGCTGGACATCGTGCGCGCCACGGGCATCCAGAAGGTCGCCTTCGAGGTTCGCTCGCCTGAGAAGTGAGCCACAGATGGAACACAGATGAAGCCGATGCCCAATGCGAGTCGGTGGCCTGACAACCGAACGCGACGAAGCACGCCTTCTCCCTTCCGCGGAGGAAGGGAGAAGGTGGCCGCAGGCCGGATGAGGTGTGGGGCCACCCACGCCGCCGCACGTAACCCCTCACCCCCAACCCTCTCCCCTCCTCCGAGGAAGGGAGAGGGAGCCAGCGCGCGGCGGGGTCCCCCAGTCATTCCACCGACTCTCATGCCGCAATTGTATGACTGGGCGGCCCATGTATTTCCCGTTCCTGCTCGCGCGTGTTCGCCCCACCATGCATCTGTGTTCCATCTGTGTTCATCTGTGGCTCCCCCCACCCGCCTAGCATGAACCGCTTTCTCCAATGGTTCAATCTCGCCGGCGTGGTCGCGCTGGCCGTGCTCTGCGGCCTGCAATGGCGCGCGAACCGGCAGCTCAACCTCGACCTCAACGCGGCTGAATCAGCCCGCCAGCAGCAGGCCACGCGTTTGGAGGAGCAGGGGAAACGGCTCACCGGCGGCGTGGCCGACCTCGACGGCTTCCGCGCGCAGCTCACCCGCGCCACCGCTGCGCTGAAGCAGGCCGAAGCGAAGCTGGCGCTGATGGAACGTCAGCTTGCCCAACTCACGAACGAGCGCGACCAGCTCAAGACCAGCGTGACGAACTGGGCCACCGCCGTGGCCGCGCGCGACGGGCAACTCCAGCAGGCCGGAGCGGACCTGACCAAGCTCGCCGCCGACCGCAACGCGACCGTGCTGAAGTTCAACGAGGTGGCGCAGCGGCAAAACGCGCTGGGGAAAGAACTGGAAGGCCAGCTCAAGGAGCGCAACGCCCTGGCCGAGGAACTGAACCGGCGCACGCGGGAGCTCAACGCCTTGGTCGAGAAACACCACGCGCTGGCGAAGCAGCTCGAAGGCAAGCCGCCGGGCAAGCCCGCGCCGTGAGGCGTGCCGGCGACTTGCAGTCGCCGTCGGTTGGCTCCGTGGGCGTAACGCGGCGGTTGCAAACCGCCGGCACGGGCATCAGTCCACCGTGTCCATCTGCACGCCCGCACCGCGGCTGCCGCAGACCTTCGCCTCGTGCCTCGGGTTGGGCCGCAGCATCCGCTTCTGGCGCTCGCGGTCGCCCGCGCCGCGCACCACGGTGATGGGTTCGCCGGTGTTGATGTCTAGCTCGGTGACATACATCGCCGCCGAGCCGGTCATGGGCAGCGGGATGAAGTCCTGCACTTGCTGGAGGTTCCACTTCTCCTCCTTCAGGAACTGCTCGACCGCGCCCATCTCCTTCTCCGTGCAGCCGGGGAAGCTGGAGATGAAATAGGGCACGAGATACTGCTCCTTGCCGGCCTCCTCGCTGAGTTGGAAGAACTTCTCCATGAACGCCGGGAAGTCACCGGCGGGCTTGCGCATCCGGCGCAACACGGACGGGTCCATGTGCTCAGGCGCGACCTTCATGTGGCCGGAGACGTGGTGCTGCACCAGCTCCTTCGTGTATTCGGGCGTGCGGAGCGCCACGTCCATGCGGATGCCGGACTGCACGAAGACGTGCTTCACGCCCGGCTGCGCCCGCGAGCCGCGAAGCAGGTCCAGCCCCGCCTGCTCATCAATCTTGAAGACCGGGCAGATCGTCGGCCAGAGGCAGCTCGGGCGATGGCATTTCTTGCACTCGGGGGCGTGGCCGTTCTTTGCGCCGTAGAGATTCGCCGTCGGCCCGCCGAGGTCGGAGACGGTGCCGCGAAAGGTGTCGGACTCGGTGAGCTTGCGGATCTCCTTCATCACCGATTCTTGGCTGCGGCTGGAGAGGAATTTGCCTTGATGGAAGCCCAGCCCGCAGAACGTGCAGCCGCCCGCGCAGCCGCGCGAGACGATGATCGAGTCCTTGATGGTCGCGAAGCCCGGCACCGGCTCGGTGTAGCTCGGGTGCGACGCGCGGGCGAAGGGCAGCTCGTAAAGCGCGTCGAGGTCCGGGCCGTCCACGGGGAACGCCGGCGCCTCCTGGAGCACCGCGCGGTTGCCGTGCATCTGCACGAGGCGCTTGCCGCTGTAAGGTGTCTGTTGCGCCTCGACCACTTTGGTCAGCCGCATCAAGTGCTTCTTGTCCGCCTGCAATTCCTCCCACGACGGCAGGATGATGCAGTCGCTGAAATCCGCCGCCGCCGTAGCCTTGCCGCCAAGGAAGAGCGCCGTGCCCCGGATGCCGCTGAAGTCGCGGCGGCCCGAGCGCAGGCGCTGCACGATCTCACGCACCGGCACTTCGCCCATGCCGTAAACGAGCACGTCGGCCTTCGCGTCGGCCATGATGGAGGGCTTGAGTTTGTCCTCCCAGAAATCGTAGTGCGCCACGCGGCGCATGGAGGCTTCCATGCCGCCGAGCACCACGGGCACGCCGGGGAACGCACGCCGCGCCATCTGCGTATAGACCACCGCCGCGTGGTTCGGGCGTTTGCCCGGCACGCCGCCCGCGCTGTAAACGTCTTCCTTCCGCTTGTGCCGCGCGGCGGTGTAGTTGGACAGCATCGAGTCGAGGTTGCCCGCCGTGACGCCGACGAAGAGCTTGGGCGTGCCCATGCCCTGGATGGACTCGATCTGCGTCCAGTCCGGCTGCGCGATGATGCCGACGCGCAAGCCCTCCGCCTCCAGCACGCGCCCGATCATCGCCGCGCCGAAGGACGGGTGGTCCACATAGGCGTCGCCGGTGATGAGGAGCACGTCGAGTTCGTCCCACCCGCGCGCGTCCATCTCGGGGCGCGACATGGGGAGGAACGCGGCGAGGTCCGGCGTAGTTTTCTTCGAGGCTATGGCCATATCAGTTGAGGATGGTGGGGCTTGGGCGGCGGTTAAGCAAATGGAGAGACTGGGCGAGTGGGAAGGACGCGCCTGCCCCGGCCGCCGGAGCGCGGGACGCAAACTGTAGTTGAGCCGCACCGTTGCGGACCCCGGGCGTGCCGGCCACAGCTAGCGCTTCAGGATGAAAAAGAAAACCACCGCCACCGCGCCGATTGCCATCGGCCATGTTGGGGTTGTGGAGAGCGTGCCCAGCGCAATGACTGCCGAGGTGCCCGCCGTCCAGCCGGCCACTTCCACTTGCTTGGTGCGCTCCTGCTCGCTGTCCCGCTTAGACTCGTTGGGCGGAGCCGGTTGGTTGGGGTCGCTCATATGGATGGGAGGCTCGCGAGGTTGTCCGCTCTGGGTTGAACGCCAATCCCCTTACTTGAAAAACCCCTTCGCCTTGGTGAAGAAGCCGGTGCCGTCGGGGTGGACGTTGTCGTCTTTGCAGAGGTCGGCGAACTCGACGAGCTTGGCGCGCTGCTCGGCGTTGAGCTTGGTCGGGACTTCGATCTGCACGCGCACGAGGAGATCGCCGATGCCGTGGCCCTGGATGTTTTGCACGCCCTTGCCCCGGATGCGGAAGACGGTGCCATGCTGCGTGCCGCTGGGCAGGCGCACCGTGCTGCGGCCCGCCATCGTGGGCACGTCCACGTCCGCGCCGAGGGTGGCTTGGGTGAAGCTGATGGGCACCTCGCAGATGAGGTCGTCGCCGTCGCGGCTGAAGAGGCCGTGCTCGCGGACGTGGAGGACGACGTAGAGGTCGCCGGAGGGACCGCCACGGGTGCCGCTCTCGCCGTTGCCGGCGGAACGCAGGCGCGCGCCGTTGTCCACGCCGGGGGGGATCTTGAGTTTGATTTTTGAGGCGCGCTCGCGACGGCCGCTGCCCCGGCAGGCGCGGCAGGGCTTGTCAATCTTCTGCCCCGCGCCATCGCAGTCCGGGCAGGTCTGCGCGACGCTGAAGATGCCTTTGGAGCGGATGATCTGGCCGCGGCCGCCGCAGGTGCCGCAGGGCTTGATGGAGGAACCCTGCTCGCCGCCCGCGCCGTGGCAGGCCTCGCACTGGTCGAGCTTGGAGATGTTGATTTCCTTTTCGCAGCCGAGCACGGCTTCCTCGAAATCCAGCTCGAGGTCGTAGCGCAGGTCGGAGCCGCGCCGGGGGCCGGTGGGGCTGCTGCGCTGCTGCTCGCCAAAGAACTCCTCGAAGATGCTGCCGCCGCCCCCGCCGCCGGCGAAAACCTCGCGGAAGATGTCGAAAGGGTCGTGGAACCCGCCGGCGCTGCCGCGCTGCGCGCCCGCGCCCGCCCGCATGCGGGGATCGAAGGCCGCGTGGCCGAACTGGTCGTAGGCCCCGCGTTTCTGCGCGTCGCTCAACGCCTCGTAGGCTTCGCCAAGCTCCTTGAACTTCTCCTCCGCCGCCTTGTCGCCGGGGTTCTTGTCCGGGTGATACTTCACCGCGAGCTTGCGGTAGGACTTCTTGATTTCCTCGGCGGTGGCGGCGCGCTCGACTTCGAGCACTTCGTAGTAATCGCGTTTCGCACTCATGCCGTGGCGGGTTCGGTGGCGGGCTGCTTGGCGACGATGACGGTGGCGGGGCGCAGCAGGCGGTCGCGGAGTTTGTAGCCCATGCGGAGCTGCTGGAGGACGTGGCCCTCGGGCACGGTGGCGGACTCCTGGTGCGAGACGGCTTCCTGCCAGTTGGGGTCGAAGGGCTTGCCGGTGGCGTCGAGTTCTTCGAGGCCGGACTC
>JAYTIO010000348.1:0-3586 GCA_043731805.1 Pedosphaera sp.
TTCGACCACCACGCCGTCGAGTATGTCTATGCCGACGGCGCGCGGATGTATTCGCAGTGCCGGCAGATTCCCAAGTGCAAGGGCGAGGTCTATGAAGCCGTGCAGGGCACGAAGGGAAGCTGGCTTGCCGAGCGCAATGTCTTCGCCATCCGCGACCTCAAGCAGGAAGTGACGTGGCGCTATCAGGCGAAGGAAGGCGAGGCCAACGACGGCCACCGGCTCGAACACCTCCCGTTCTTCGACGCCATCCGCCACAACCGGCCTTACAACGAGGCCGAGCGCGGCGCGAAGAGCACGCTCACCGCCATCATGGGCCGCATGGCGACCTACGGCGGCCAGTCGGTGACGTGGGAAGAGGCGTTGAACTCCAAGTTCGACCTCCTGCCCGAGCGCCTTGCGTGGGACGCCGCGCCGAAGCCCAAGCCCGGTCCGGATGGTCGGTATCCGTTTGCGATTCCGGGGCGGACGGTGGCGCTGTAGCTAGAGGGAAAGTTCCCCGCGCTGGACAACCCGCCGCGACTTCCTACACTCACGCCCGTTCCTAGTTTGGTGAAGGGTCGCGACGCGAGTGCGGCGAATGTCGCACGGCGCGGCCCAGTCGAACGCGATTAAAAATATGAGCAACCTGATTGTCCCCGCCACCGACCCGGTCACGCGCCGGAGTTTCTTCTCCACCTCCACGAAGTTCGCCGCTGGCGCCGCTGCCTTGAGCACGCTGCCCCTCGAACGCTTTGTCCACGGCGCTTCGCCCGGTGACACCATCAAGGTCGCCCTCATCGGGATGGGCGGACGCGGCTCCGGCGCGGCCAACCAAGCCCTCAGCACCGGCGAGAGCGTCAAGCTCGTCGCCGTGGCCGACGTGCACAAAGACCGCATGGACAGCTCGCTCGCCCAGCTCGCCAAGACCCACAAGGACAAGGTCGCGGTGAAGGACGAGAACAAGTTCATGGGCTTCGATGCTTACAAGAAAGCCATCGCGCAGGCTGACCTCGTCATCCTCGCCACGCCGCCCGGCTTCCGCCCGATGCAGTTCGAGGAAGCTGTCCGCCAGGGCAAGCACGTCTTCATGGAGAAGCCGGTCTGCATTGATGTGGCCGGCTACAAGAAGGTCATTGCCGCCGCCGCTGAAGCGAAGCAGAAGAACCTCAAGGTCGGGGTCGGCCTCCAGCGCCACCACCAGGCCGGCTACATCGAGACCATCAAGCGCCTGCAAGACGGCCAGATGGGCGACATCATGGCGATGCGTGCTTACTGGAACGGCAACACCCCGTGGGTCAAGCCCCGCGCCGACCTCGAGAAGCAATACGGCCGCAAACTCACCGAACTCGAATACCAACTACGCAACTGGTATTACTTCGTTTGGCTCTGCGGCGACCACATCTGCGAGCAGCACATCCACAACCTCGACGTCATCAACTGGGTCAAGCGCGGCCACCCCGTCAGTGCGCGCGGCAACGGCGGTTGCGAGACCCGCAAAGGCCCCGACTATGGCGAAATCTTCGACCACCACGTCGTCGAGTTTACCTACGCAGACGGCTCCGTCTGTTTCAGCCAATGCCGTCACCAGCTCGGCTGTTGGAACGATGTCTCCGAGCACGCCATCGGCACCAAGGGCGTGGCGAACCTCGGGCGCTACACCATCACGGGCGAGGCTGCCTGGCGCTACCAAGGCGGCGGCAAGGACAAGGACCCCTACCAGCAGGAGCACGACGACCTCTTCGACGCCATCCGCAACGACAAGCCCTACAACGAGGCCGAATACGGTGCGAACAGCTCCATGACCTCCGTGCTGGGCCGCATGGCGACCTACTCCGGCAAGGAAATCACTTGGGAAGCCGCGATGAAGTCCGAGGTCAGCGACACGATGGTCAAGGGCATTGACCAAGTCCCGTGGGAGGAAGCCATCCAGCTCAAGCCCAACAGCCTCCCCGGCCCCGACGGAATGTATCAACTCGCCATCCCCGGCAAGACCGACGTGCTCAAGGCCCGCAAGGCCGCCTGAGCGGTCGCGCAAAGTTTCGCTTCCCTCAAAGCCCGCGTCCCGGTCCAGGACGCGGGTTTCTTTTTGGAGTGCGGGCTGGAGCCTGCCCCACTCCGCCGTCCGCTTCGGTTGCGACGTTTGGGATCAGCAGACCCGGGCCAGTTCTGGTGGCAGTGGTGATTCAAACCGGAGTTCCTGGCCCGTGATCGGGTGGCGGAATTTCAGCAGCCACGCGTGCAGGCCCAGCCGCTTGGCGGGGTCGGTGCGGGCGGAGTATTTCGCGTCGCCGATGATGGGGCAGCCGATCTCCGCCAGTTGCACGCGGATCTGGTGCCGCCGACCCGTGCCGAGCCGCAGCTCGACCAGCGCCAAGCGCGCGGTGCGCTGGCGCACTTCGTAATGCGTGATGGCATGGCGGGTAAGCGGGCTGGCCGGCACGGAATACACCTTGAAGGGGGAGGCTTCATCCAAGTCGGACTCGAGCACGCCGCGCTCCGCCCGGGGTCCGCCTTCGACGATGGCGAGGTAGCGCTTCTCGCCCTGATCCCAGTTCGTTTGCAGCAGTTCCTTCGTCTCGGCCGTGCGCGCGAAGACCATCAGCCCGGAGGTCTCGCGATCCAGCCGATGCACGATGAAGACGCGCGCCCGGCTGCGCTCATTGCCGCCCCGCACGTAGTCGGTGAGGTAGCTGTAGGCGGTCTGCTCGCGCTCGGCTTCGCTGGCAACCGATAGCAGGTTCTTCGGCTTTTCGATGACGATGAGGTGCTCGTCCTCAAAGTGAATCTTCATCCCCGCCGGCAGGTGGTGGCGGGCGTGCCGGTCCTTTTCCGAGCGCAGGGACACCACATCGCCGGGTCGCAGCGGATGATCGAACTGCGTGGTCGCCCGGTCATTGACCAGGATGGCCTCACCTTTCAGGCGCTGGCGCACCTTGTTCCGTTTCACCTGCGGCAGACTGGCAAAGAGGAAAGCGAGCAGCTCCGTCGGCTGCCGGACGGTGAGGGGGCGGAACATGGGGGAGGAGTGGCGGCGCAGGGTTTCAGGCTGGCCCGAGCCGGGGCCGGTTGGGAGCACTGGCCTTCATCCCGCCTTGGCAAGGTCGAGGAATACGATGATCGAAGGATTGCCGACGGGGGCGTAATGCCCGGTGAAGTTCAGGCCGCCCGTTTTGCGGTCCACGCGGAAGACGGCCACGTTGTCGCCACGCTGATTGCAGGAGTAAAGGAACTGGCCGGTCGGGTCGAAGTCGAAGCTGCGCGGATAATTCCCCCGCGTCCATTCCTCCCCGACGTAGGCCAGCCCGCCAGTCGCGCTTACGGCAAAAATCCCGATGCTGTCGTGCAGGCGGTTGCCCGCGTAAACAAACCGGCCGTCCGCCGACACCAATATCTCTGAGCAGAAATTGCTGCCGGCAAACCCCGGCGGCAGGCTGGAGATCGTCTGCCGCGCGGTGAGCCGACCCTGCGCGGCGTCGTAGTCGAACAGCACGACGTTCGAGCCTTCCTCCTGGATCGAGTAGAGCCAGCGGCCGTTCGGGTGGAAGTGGAAATGCCGCGGCCCGTCGCCCGCTGGCAGCGCGACTGCGGCCGGATCATTCGCCGTGAG
>JAYTIO010000349.1:0-2936 GCA_043731805.1 Pedosphaera sp.
TGCGGCGACCCGCGTAGAATCGGCCTGCGGACGGGCGTTATACGCGCGGCACGCGTCGTTCTCGTCGCTGTTTTCAGCGCATGTCATGGACACCGTTGCACCAAAAGGTTGATTTTTCACAAAATCAACTCCTCCCGTCCCGAACGGGCTCAATTGCCGTTGCACCGAGCCACCGCCTGCGCGCGCGAGGACACGCCCAGCTTTCCATAGATGTGGTGCAAGTGCGAATGAACGGTGGCTTCCGTGACCCCGGTGCGAGTGGCAATTTCCTTGTCGGTGTGGCCACAAACGAGGTGCTTCAGGATTTCGTTCTCCCGCTTGGAGAGGTCGGGGTGCTCCGTGAACACCATGTGCGGGCGGCGGGCTAGTTCCACCAAATGTGGCATCATGTTCTCGGAAATCGGCGGGATGCCGGCCATGGCCTTGCGAACGGCATCCTCAATCGGCGCTTGGGAGACGGGCTTGGTGAGGTAGCCATCGGCCCCGTTGTGCAAAGCGTCGCTGAAGGTGGCATGCTCATGGACGGTAGTCACCATGACGATGCAAAGCTGGGGCAGCTTCCGCTTGAGGAGCCGGGTGCATTGGATGCCGTTCATCCCCGGCAACAAGATGTCCATGAACACGAGCACGGGCTGGGTGTGCGGAATGCACTCCAGCGCTTCCTCGGCGGTAACGTGGCAACCCACGATGTGAACGCGTGGCATTTTGGCAAGGCGACGGCGCAAGAGTTCCATGTCGTCGGCATTGTCCTCGACCACGGCAACCGTGAGGCTTGGGAGGGAGTGAGCGTTCATGGGGGTGGTCTCGTGCGTCTTGACGGTTTTGATTTTCTTGACGACCTAACCACAGGTTCCTGAATCTGAGCTTCCTGTGGACTGGATGGACGCTAGCCAACGGTCCGGCTGCGTCAACTGCGGAATTGTCTGCGACCGGCCGGCGGTCACTGCCTCGGCCTCCCCACCTAGTCCGAAGGGGAAGTTTTAGCTATTTTCCGCCAAGGATCGGGCCGGGCCGTTTGTCTGACGGAGTGATGAAGCACAGACCGACGAAGAAAAAAGCGGCCAAGCCGCTCACGGACACGAAACTGGACCGGATGTTGCGGGCCGCCAAGGTGCCGGCACGGCCAAAGGAATACTGGCAGCGCTTTCCGCAGCGCATCACCAGTGCGCTCAAGAGTGAAGTCGGGGTTCAAGCCCCGACAGATGCCAGTCTGCGGCGAGGAAAAACCCAACAATGACTCCACTGTTGGGTTGCCCTGTGGGACATTTCCTTCTTGCCGCGAAGGTGGGGCACAATCACGTTGCTGGGGTGCTCTTTTGCCATTCACGGCGCACCATTTTGCGCCTCCGCGCCGCACAAATATGCCGTTGTCCACAACCCAACCGTGCTATCCCGCTGGGAGAGGGAGCCACGCCGTCCGCGTCTCGAACCAGCGGACCGTGCGGATTCACGAGCTGGCGTCGAAGCGCCTCCCTCTCCCTCGGAGGGAGAGGGTAGGGGTGAGGGTGAAGACGTGCGGAGTCTCATCGGCTGCGAATGCACCGCTCTCCCTCTGCCCGGCAAGAAACTGCGATGCGCCCCTTACCGGACCAATTCCCGCTCGACAATCCACTTCCCCAGTTTCAGCCTGCCCCATGCCGCAATCGAAGACGTCCAATACGACGCCCATTAACTGTTACGCGACTAGCCCATGACTGACTTTAACGAGCTTATCCCGGAGATGCGCGACTGGAACAATGGAGCGGGTATTGGCATCGAGGCGTGGGTTAGTTCTATGGGAAGTTTTCGGCTGGCCATTGGTTATAGCACCCTTTTCTGGCCGCAGTTCGTTGAGTTCGAACGGTATGTTTTGCAGGAGGGGTTTTCGGTCGAGTCCCTTCGAGGTTTTGAGCTTCAGTGCGGTGGCGACCGTCGCCGCGTTGAGGCTGTTATGAACCATCTACACATTGCCGACATTCAGCATCACGGCTGCGAGGACCTCACGCGCGAGCGGGTCGTTTATCTTGGGCGAGTTCTCAGCGAGATTTACCGCGCGAAGCTTGCATGGCAGTTTCCTTCCAAGCGTTTCGAGGTTCACTTCGATGATTCACCCGCCGAGCATCTCACGGATTATGAGCTTACCTTTGTTCATATTGATGCCGTCGCCTCCTGAGCTCTGGGTCGTTAGCTCTGGCTCAACCGCTTCACCGGGGCCTCCCACAGCAGCGCGTGCGCCTCGCGTAGAATCTCCGGGATGCGCGCGGCGAAGGGGCTGCGCTGCACCGTCTCCAGCAGGTTGCGCTCGTCGAAGGTCGCGGCGTTGTGGCCGGGGAACCAGTGGTCGCCCTGGCCCAGCAGGTTGTAGCGCATCTTGCCCCAGTCCACGAGGTCGAGGGACTTGGCGTAGGTCCAGAGGCGGAGGATTTCGCTCACGTTGATTTCGCCGGGCACGTCGTCGTAGTTCGGCAGGGCCTCGGACCAGCGGCGGCACCAGTCGTCGCCCAGCACGCGGAGCATCTCGGCGCGGAGCTTTGCCTCGATGGGGGCGATGGCTTCCGCCGCGCGGTCGTAGTGCGCGAGGCCGGCGACGTGGTCGTCGAAGTCGCTCGGTCGCGCCGCGCCGCAGCTCAGGGTGTGGACTTCCGGGCGGGCGAGGCAGTAGAGGGAGTTGAACTGCATGGGCGTGAGCGGCGCGCAGAAGTCCACGAGCTTCGGCGGGGGGGCGTAGAGTTTCCCGCCCTTGTTGTTGGGGCTGATGATGAAGACGCCCATGTCGTGGCGCGTGGCGGCTTCGATGGTGGACCAGTTGAGGTCGTTGACGAAATACCAGTGGACGTTGAAGTAGGCGAACTCGCCGGAGTTGACGGCGTCGAGGATGACATCGGGGGTGGCGTGGGTGGTGAAGCCAATGTGGCGGCAGCGGCCTTCGCGCTGGAGCTGGCGCGCGGCTTCGAGGC
>JAYTIO010000350.1:0-5977 GCA_043731805.1 Pedosphaera sp.
GGTGCAAACCGAGTCCGACACCCCGCCATAAGCGCCTGGCGAGTCACAAAACGGAGGTCACAACTGTGGAAATCACCCATTTTTCAAGAAACTGCTAGGCCCACTTCTGCTTAATCAAAAGTTGGGTCGCTCCCGTGCGCATCATGCCAACAATGCTGTCGTGGCTTCCCAAAGCGGAAAGACCGAAGCCAGTCATTCGACTGGCGGCATCCGGGTTTTCGGTCACGGAAGGCGACAAGCTCGTCCTTCGCATCGAATGGGCCGATGTTCGCGAGGTCGTCGCTTTCAAAGAAGACCTGTTCGGATACGACGAGATATGTGTCGGCTTTCGGACCCACGATGCTGACAGTTACCCACGCGTGACGGAGGAGTTTGTTCATTACCAAGAGCTGCTTCAGGAATTGCCGCACAAGTTTCCGGGGATTCGAACCGACTGGTTCAGCGACGTGGCGTTTCCAGCGTTCGTTCCGAACTGGACGACGTTATGGGGAGAGCCATTGAGACAGCAATCATGAGGCAGCCAACCATGCCCTTCGTCCGCGCCGTTCCCGCGCCCCCGTCCCGGCCGGCGGCGGGCTAAACCGCCTTCTTCGTCTTCTTCACCAGCCGCACGTCGCTGATGACCATCGCCTTGTCCACGGCCTTGCACATGTCGTAGAGGGTCAGCGCGGCCACGGTCACGGCGGTCAGCGCCTCCATCTCCACGCCCGTCTGCGCCGCAATCTTCGCCGAGGCGGTGATGACCACGCGGTCGCGGCGGGCGTTGAGCCTGGGTCGTCAGGCGCTCTCACGCCGCCCTCGCCAAGCGGACGCACCTCTGCCACACTGCACACATGAAACGCGAATTTAGCGTCGTCATCGAACGAGACTCAGAGGGCTTCTACGTGGCCAGCGTGCCCGAACTGCCCGGCTGCCACACGCAGGCGCGCTCTTTCGACAAGCTCCACACCCGCATCAAGGAGGCCATTGAACTTTGCCTCGAAGTCGAGGACTCCGGCATCGCGTCCCCTGAGTTCGTGGGCGTCCAGCGCGTCGCCGTCGAGGTATGAGCCGGCTGCGACGCGTCACGGGGCGTCAGGTGCTCAAGGCGCTCCAGCGGGCGGGCTTTGTCCTCATCCGCACCAAGGGCAGTCACCACTTCATGCGCCATGCCGGTGGTCGCGCGAGCGTCGTTCCGGTTCACGCTGGCGAGACGCTCGGGCCGGGCTTGTTCAACCAAATCCTCAAGGACGCCGATATTGAACGGGATGCGTTTGACGAACTCCTGTGAACGAAGCCAATCGGGCGTGCAGCGCCTCCACTGTAGCGGCGGTCTGTGACCGCCGAATTCGGGCCACGACTGGCGATTGGGCCGGCGCTCACAGGGCGCCGCTACAGTTTCTGGCTACACCGCCTGCTTCGTCTTCTTCAGCAGCCGCACGTCGGTGATGACCATCGCCTTGTCCACGGCCTTGCACATGTCGTAGATGGTCAGCGCGGCCACGGCCACGGCGGTCAGCGCCTCCATCTCCACGCCGGTCTGCGCCGCAATCTTCGCCGAGGCGGTGATGACCACGCGGTCGCGACTAGCGGGAATCGCGAAGCTGACTTCGCAGTGCGTGATGGGTAGCGGGTGGCAGAGGGGAATCAGCTCGCCGGTCTTCTTCGCCGCCAGAATCCCCGCCAGCCGCGCGGTGGCGAGCACGTTGCCCTTCGCGATGGCGTTGGACTCGATGAGCTTCAGCGTCGCCGGCTGGAGACGGATTTCGCCGCACGCGCTGGCCTCGCGGAGCAGGACGGGCTTGGCGGACACGTCCACCATGCGGGCTTCGCCGGTGCGGGTGAGGTGGGAGAGGCGTTTCATGGATGGGGTAGTTGCAAGCGGGCAGATCTCGATTTCAATGCGTTCTCCCTCACCCTAACCCTCTCCCGCTGGGAGAGGGAACAGCCCAGAACACGCGTCGAGCCACGAGGCGTGTCGGCTCCGGCCCAGCGCTGACTGCGTCTCTCCCTCTCCCTGCGGGAGAGGGCCGGGGTGAGGGAGAGCGGTGCGATACTCGACGACGCCACTGTGCTCAGAGCGAGCGCGCCACAGCAAGAGTTTGCCACGCCTGTCTTCACAAACTGGCCGCCCACTCGCGCACGACGCGTCGCACGTCCTCGCCGACGCGGAGCTTGGGTTGCACAAACCTCGGCGTGAACCACGGGAACGCGCCGAGCAGGTCGTGCGTCACGAGGATTTGCCCATCGCAGTCCGGCCCGGAGCCGATGCCGATGGTGGCGAAGGGAAACTGCGTCGTGATTTCCTTGGCGACGGGCGGGGTGACGAGTTCCAACACGACGGCGAAGACACCAGCGTCCGCGAGGGCGGTGGCGTCATCAAGCAGCTTCGCGCGGCCTGCGTCGTCCTTGCCCTTGATGCGGTATTTGCCGCCTTCCTCCAAGACGTGCTGCGGCAACATCCCGAGATGACCCATGAAGGGAATCCCGGCGGCTTGGATGGCGCGGACTTGTGGCAGGATGTCGCGTCCTCCCTCGGCCTTCACGGCTTCGGCCCCGGCGGCGACAAGGCGGTGCGCACTGGCGACGGCTTGGTCCGGCGTCTCGTAACTCTGATACGGCAGGTCGCCGACGACGAGGGCGCGCGGCTTGGCGCGGGCGACGGCGCGGACGTGGTGCTCCATCTCCGCGAGCGTGACGTGCGTGGTGTCGGGATAGCCGAGCACGACCATGCCGAGCGAATCGCCGACGAGCAGGACGGGGATGCCGGCTTCATCGAGCAGCCGGGCCATGGGGTAGTCGTAAGCCGTGAGCGCGGCGATGAGCTGCCGCGCGGCCTTCATGGCGCGGAGGGTGGCGGGGGTAACTTTGGCGGCGGCGTCCACGGGCAGAGGATTCCGTTACCGGGCGGAGGCGACAAGGGGAAAGCTCGCCGGGGACGCATCGCAGTTCCTTGCAACGCGGTTGGCGTTCGTGGCCGTCCTCCCTCACCCCAGCCCTCTCCCGCTGGGAGAGGGAGCCACGCCGGCTGCGGTTCGAACAGCCGAACCGTGCGGAGGCGCGAACCGGCGGCGAAGTGTCTCCCTCTCCCTGGGAGGGAGAGGGCCGGGGTGAGGGTGAAAACGTCCGAGGACTTGTCGGTAGCGAATTCACCACTCCCCTTTGCGCTGCAAGAAACTGAGATGCGCCCGCTCTCCGGCGTGTCGGCGGCTTGCAGTCGCCCCGTGTTCTCTCCACAGTCCGCCCGTCGCATAACTCAACCACGATTAACTGCCCCGCCATGCCTGAAGTTCCCGCCAACCCCTTCTCCCTCGCCGGTCGCGTCGCGCTCGTCACCGGCAGCAGCACCGGCCTGGGCAAGGCCATGGCCATCGCGCTCGGCAAGGCCGGGGCGAAGGTCGCGCTGAACTACGCCAACAACACCGCCCGCGCCAAGCAGTCCTTCGCCGAATTCCAGGCCCTCGGCCTCACCGGCGCGCTCTTCAAGGCCGACGTGACCAGCGAGGCCGACGTCGCGAAGATGCACCGCGCCATCGCGAAGCAGCTCGGCCCGGTGGACATCGTCGTCCTCAACGCCACCTGCGACCAGCCGCAGAAGCCCATCGAGGACTACGACTGGGCGTTCTACCAGCGGATGATTGATTTCTTCATCAAGAGTCCCTTCCTCCTCACGCGCGCGTGCCTGCCGCACATGAAGGCGCAGCGCTGGGGCCGCATCATCAACATCGGCTCCGAGGTCGTGGCGCGCGGCGTGCCGAACTTCACGGCCTACGTCGCGGCCAAGGGTGGGCAGAACGGCTTCCATCGCAGCCTCGCGGGCGAGCTGGCCCCGCACGGCATCACGGTCAACATGATTGCGCCCGGCTGGATTCCCGTGGAGCGCCACGAGAAGGACCCGCAGGCGCTCAAAGACGGCTACCGCGCGCTCATCCCCGTCAACCGCTGGGGCATCCCGTCCGACCTCGACGGCTCGGTGGTCTTCCTCGCGAGCGAGGCGTCGTCCTTCGTCACCGGGCAGACACTGCATGTGAATGGCGGGTTGACGGTGTGTTAGGCGTTTCCAGCGTCCTGTGAGCACGAAAACCAAACAAGCCAACGGCAAGATAACGCCTCTACTTGCTGGCGTAGCCGGTGAGTATTTCGTCGCAGCCGAGCTTTCCCGGCTCGGTTACATCGCTTCCATCTCCCTCCGCAACACTCGTGGCATCGACATCCTCGCCACGAACGCCGCAGCGAGCCGTTCCGTGACAATCCAATGCAAAACCAGCCAATCTCGGAACAAGTGGTTACTGAGTATCAAGGATGAGTCATTCCACTCAGAGAATCATTTTTACGTCTTCGTCGCCCTTCGCGGTCCAGAGGAACGACCGCATTACCACGTTGTTCCCAGTAAAATCGTCGCCAAGCATATTCGCGATAACCACAGGAGATGGCTGGCAACACCGGGGCTTCACGGGCAGCCTCACAATGACAACCCGAATCGTAACTTTCACGACCGAGCCAACGAGTATCACGAGAAGTGGGAATTACTCGGATTATGACTCGGCTCGTCGCGAACGAAATTGCTGAACCCAAATTGATTCTCCCAAACTCATCCCCATGAACAAACGCATCCTCCTCACCCTCCCCTCCATCGCCGCGCTCTTGCTCGGCCTCACCGCTTGCAACAAGCCCGCTGACCCCGCCGCCAAACCCGGCGAGGCCCCGGCCAAGCCCGGCAAGAAACAGAAAATCGCCTTCGTCTCCAACGGCGTCGCGTCGTTCTGGACCATCGCCGCTGCGGGCGTGAAGGCCGCCGGTGAGAAGCTCGGCGTGGACGCGCAGACGCTCATGCCCGTCGAGGGCATCGGCGACCAGAAGCGCATGATCGAGGACCTGCTCACCAAGGGCGTGGATGGCATCGCCGTCAGCCCGATTGACCCCGCGAACCAGACCGACCTCCTCAACACCGCCGCCAAGCGCGCCAAGCTCATCACGCACGACTCCGACGCGCCCAACGCCGACCGCCTCGTCTACATCGGCATGGACAACTACAAGGCAGGGCGCATGTGCGGCGACCTCGTGCGCGAGGCGATGCCCAAGGGCGGCACGGTCATGATTTTCATCGGCCGCATGGAGCAGGACAACGCCAAGCGCCGCCGCCAGGGCACGATTGACGCCATCCTTGGCCGGCCCGAGAACCCGAGCAACTTCGACCCCGCCGACAAGGTGCTCGAAGGCGGCGGCTTCAAAATCCTCGGCACGCTCACCGACCAGTTCGACCGCGCCAAGGGCAAGGCCAACGCCGAGGACACGCTCGCGAAGTATCCCGACATCGGCGGCATGGTCGGCCTCTTTGAATACAACCCGCCGCTCATGCTCGAGGCGCTCCAGCAGGCCGGCAAGCTCGGCAAGGTCAAGGTCATCGCCTTCGACGAGGCGGACGCGACGCTCGCGGGCATCCAGAAAGGCACCGTCCACGGCACCGTGGTGCAGAACCCCTACATGTATGGCTACAAGTCCGTCGAGGTGCTGAACGAGATTCTCAAGGGCAACAAGAGCGTCGTCCCCGCGAGCAAGTTCATCGACATCCCCGCCCGGCAGATTCGCAAGGACAACGTGGATGAGTTCTGGGCGGACCTGAAGGCGAAGGTCGGGGGGAAATGACGGAAATGGCGAAGGGCGAATTCCGAATGGGGAAGCTGTGAACGCGAGCGCCATTGCAGAATCTGGCTCGATGCCGAATCCGCGTCGGGTGTGGACCGATGCGCTAGTTGGCAGAAGGAGCCCTTCCCCCTCACCCCGGCCCTCTCCCTCCGGGAGAGGGAGGAACGCAGTCCGCTTTCTGCCGACACGAACGCCACAGCACTTCGAGCGCTGGCTGACTTTCTCCCTCTCCCAGCGGGAGAGGGCCGGGGTGAGGGAGAACAGCGCGAACTCACACCGTAGCTTCCGTCTTCACCGCGACCTGCCCTGATTCCCCCTTCCCCACTCCCAATTCGCCATTCCGATGCCCTTG
>JAYTIO010000351.1:0-3067 GCA_043731805.1 Pedosphaera sp.
GATGAGCCCGGAGCGAGGCCGTCTCCGCCCGCTGCCGGCCACGCCCGGACCGCGGGCGGCGGACAGGGGCGTCTGCAGTCCTGACCGGTGATTCTTGGAGAGGAAGCGGCTCACGAAATCGGCTTCATTTGGCCACCGCCGTCTGCACGGTTGGCGCGGGCACCACGCCGTCCTTGAAGGTCTCCGTGCTAACAGGCCGGCCTCGCTCCATTTGCACGCGCGCTTTGACACAGCCGCTTTCGTAGAAGGCGATGGAAGGCCCATGCGGCTGGTCGGCGCGCAGTTCAATCTGTTCAGCGAGCTTCCCGTTCTCGTGCCAGCGGCGAAAGGTGCCATTGAGCTTGCCGGCGACGATCTCGGCCTCCGACATTTTCGCGCCGCTGGGATACCACTTGACCCGCACCCCCTCGGAGCGGCCCGCGACAAAAATCTCCGCGACCTGGCGGACCCCATTGGTGTGCCAGCCTTCGGAGACTCCGTGCAGCAGGCCGTTGGAAACGACGGAGCGCGATTGCAGCCGGCCCGGCGCGAAATACTCGACCACGGTTCCGGTGAAGGGCGCGGACTGCGCGGGGCGGTGCAACCGTGCGTCCTTCAGCACCAGCGAGGAGCGGGGGACTTCCGGCAGCGCCGGCAGCTCAGGCCGCGAACACCCCGTGAGGACGGCCACATAGAGTCCCAGCAAACCGACAAGGATTGTCCCCGGAGTCCCACGCATGAAGGCCTATTGAATCTGAAGTTTGTAGAATAACGGCGCCGCCCCCGTGGCGGGCGCCGGCACGGAGACTTGCAGCAGCCGCACTTCCGGGGAGAGGTAATTGTTGACCAGGTCAGAGTCCGCATCCGGCCGCCGCAGGCGGAAAGGCACAGGTGCCCAGGTCTTTAGGTTGCTGGAGCCGACGGTGGCGTAGTTGCGTCCGCGCACCGCGAGGAACTCCAGCACCGGCACGCCGGCCTCGACGCTCGCGATGGCGAGATTAAGGCCGTGGCCGTCCTCGAAACCGTAGGTGCCGGCGACGTATTCTTGCAAGAGCGTGACCCCGTTGCCACCCGGGGAGGAATTGGCGGTCAGGTTCGTGAGCGACGCGTTCCACCCACGCGCGGCGACCATCGCGCGCTCCCACGCATCCGGCAGTCCATTGCCGTTGCTGTCCTCGCCGAGCGTAAGGTCAATGCGCGTGCGCTTACCGGGCTGGCCGAGCCCTGAATAATCGCCGACCATCTCAAGGGGAAGGAACGTCACTCCGTTGTTTTTCACCGGGTCATACGCGGCCCCGGAGGCGAGGGAACCGGTGTTGTCCTCGCCGCCGTAGATCAGCATCTCCGTGCCGCTCCAGACAGCGACGTGGTTGGCGCGGGCGACGGGTGCGCCGACGGCGGGCAGGCTCGTCCATGAATCGCTGGCCGGGTTGTAAGCCGCGCCATCGCCGACATACGCACCGCCCTGCTGGCCGCCCCAGACGATCATGTTCGTGCCGGTCCAGACCGCCGTGTGCCGGGTGCGGGCCGAGGGCGCACTGGTGGTGGCAACCGTCGCCCACGATTGCGGAACGCCGCCCGCATCGCACTCCAACCGGCCACCGTTGGCGAGTTCGCCGCCGTTGCCTTGTCCGCCCCAGAAGATGCCGCGGGTGCCGGTCCAAACGGCCGTGGCAAACTGCCGCGCTTCCGGTGCGCCCGTCGCGGGTAGAGCGCTCCAACCGTCCCCCGTCGGATCATAGACCCCGCCGTCCGCCAGCAGACCGACACTGTTGCGTCCGCCAAAGACAATCACAATCATCCGCGTCCCGGTCCACAGCGCGGCATGGCTGACGCGCCCGGCGGGGGCGGCCGTCGGCGACACGGCCGCCCACTCGCCCTTGCCGAGATGGTAGCGGCTGTTTGTGGGGGCATAGCCCGCCGAGCCGAACCCGCCCCAAATCACCATCTCCGTGCCCGTCCACACGGCCGTGTGACCCGCGCGCCCGGACGGCGACTTGAAGGCGCTGAACGACGTCCACAAATCGGAAGCGGTGGCATACGCCCCGCCATTGGCGCTGTAGGAAGGCCCGCCCAAATCACCGCCCCAGACCAGTAGTTGCTGCCCGGTCCACACCGCCGAATAGCCGGACCGACCCGACGGCACCTCGGTCGCGGTGCCATTGATCCACGGCGGGGCGGGCACGGTCTGGAAGTTCTGCAAGCCTTGCGCGAGGAACGCCGGTTCCAGGGCGTCCCCAGACACGACGGGCACCCCGGCCGGGATGTTGGTGGAGAAGTGGTTGGAGAGCGTCGCCAGTTGGCCGGCCAGCGCCGTCACCTGTGCCGCCAGCGCCTCGGTGTTGGCGAACATCGCGTAAGGCACGGCCGACACCGGGGTGCGGGGCGTGAGCACGGTGTGGGTGGCCAGGGAGCCATTCGTGCGCGCACCGATTTCGAGCCAGCACGCGGTGCCGTTGAAAGCCCCCGCGCCAAAATCCAACGTGACGTTGAAAAGCCCGTTGGTGACGCCCACGGGGTTCATGGTGAGCGTGGCTCCGACCGCGTTCCCGGCGGTCAGGGCATCGCGCAACGCGAACTGGAAATCATACTGGCCGTTGGCGGGCACGCCACCATCCGTCAGGCGGCCTTGGAAGGTGAAACCGGTGCCTTGGGCGTGCGCGGAAGCCGCCACAGCAAGCCACAGCAGAGCGGCCGCAAGCGCGCGGGGAAGACTGGAGAATGGGTGGAAAACTTTCGCTAGAATGGGTTCCATTCTTCCCAGAACATAGGAAATAGTGGTCGGCATTTCAATTAAATTCTGGACAACTGGCCGGTGAGTTTTCCGATAGTTTCCGGTCGGCCCCTGGCGGTCTGAACCGGCATTCTGCGTCACGACTGCAACCGCCGGTGGCAGCTTCGCCAGCGTTTTCACCGACCGACAGAACGCCTCCAGATCGCCACCTTGCTCAAGCAACAACCGGTCGAACGCCGGCCCCAGCCGGTAGTAAGTAGACTCTATGCGTAACAGACAAAAGCCGTTGGTTGGTGGCAGGTTGCGGGCATGAACCTGATGCGTGCGCTGGACCAACTGCGGGTGTTGCAAGCC
>JAYTIO010000352.1:0-4764 GCA_043731805.1 Pedosphaera sp.
CTGAAGGTTCATCAGACCTCGATGAGCTTGCGCCTAAACGCAGCCGACCATTCTCCCCTCTCCCAGCGGGAGAGGGCCGGGGAGAGGGAGAGCGGCAACGAACTTCTTGAGTTGTCCAACACCGCTTCGGCGCAAGCGGGCTTTCTCCCTCACCCTTTCCCTCTCCCGCTGGGAGAGGGGAGACGCAGTCCGCGCCAGACCATTCGCTCACGGTAGTCGCTCGCAAAGGTAGGGCGCGCTGTCCTCTGCGCGCCACCGGACCTTTCGCCCACGCCACCGCCGCGCTGGGGACAGTCGCACCCTGCCACCGAGGCCTCAACTCCTGCGACGTGGAGCCCCGGGCAGTCGTGGCCGAGGCGGGGGCGGCGACCCGCTGTTGCCCCTCGCCATGGCGTCTGGAATTTCCCCTTGCGCCGCGCCGGGCACTGCCCAAATCTCCGCGCCGCTTTATGAACTATCGCATCTCCGATCGCGCCAAAGTCCTCTCCCCCTCGCTCACGCTGGCCATTGATTCCAAGGCCAAGGCGATGAAGGCCGAGGGCATTGACGTGGTGGGCTTCGGCGCGGGCGAACCGGACTTCGACACGCCCCAGCACATCAAGGATGCCTGCGCCGCCGCGCTCGCCGCCGGCTTCACCAAATACACGCCTGCTGCGGGCATTCCCGAGCTGCGCCAGGCCATCGCGGACAAGCACCAGCGCGAGAACGGCCTCACTTATAAGCCCTCGCAAATCATCGTCTCCTGCGGCGGCAAGCACTCCTGCTACAACGTCATTCTCGCAACCTGCCAGCCCGGCGACGAGGTCATCATCCCCGCGCCGTATTGGTTGAGCTACCCGGAGATGGTCAAGCTCGCCAACGCGACGCCCGTCATCATCGAGGCTTCGGATAAGACCGAGTTCAAGGTCACGCCCGCGCAGCTCCGCGCCGCCATCACGCCGAACACGCGGCTCTTCATCCTCAACTCGCCGAGCAACCCGACCGGCAGCGTTTACACGCCCGAGGAAATCGAAGCGCTCGGCGACGTCTGCGTGGAGAAGGGCGTGCTCATCATGAGCGACGAGATTTACGAGCACCTCACCTACGACGGCGCGGTCGTGAAAAGCGTTGCGAGCTTCAGCCCCGCGCACTTCGAGCACACCATCATCGTGCATGGCTTCGCGAAGGCGTGGAGCATGACGGGCTGGCGGCTGGGCTGGACGGCTGCGCCGGAGCCGATTGCCAAGGCCATTGACGCCATCCAAGGCCACAGCACGAGCAACCCCTGCTCCTTCGCGCAGAAGGGCGCCGTCGCCGCACTCAACGGCTCGCAGGCGCACCTGCCCAAGTGGCTTGCCGAGTTCTCCCAACGCCGCACCTTCGCGCACGCGAAGCTCAACGCCATGCCCGGCGTCACCTGCGCCAACGCCAAGGGCGCGTTCTACCTCTTCCCGAACATCAGCGGCACCGGCCTCAAGTCCGCCGACTTCTGCGCGCGACTGTTGGAGCAGGAGAAAGTCGCCGCCGTCCCCGGCATCGCCTTCGGCGCGGACGACTACATCCGTCTCAGCTACGCGACGGGCCTGGCGAACATCGAGAAGGGCTTGGCTCGCATGGACAGCTTCGTGCGCGGGTTGGGGAAGTAGTGCGCCGAGTAGTGATTAGTAATTAGTGGTTAGTGCTGCCGCTGGAGTCGGACTGATTGGTGAACACTATTGAGGCTCGTGCAAGCGAGTGACGGGGCGCGGGCTTCAGCCCGCTTCCGCGTCAAGCGAGCTGAGGCGCAGCGAAGGCCCAGCCCGCTGTTAGTGCGCACGTTGAAGCGGCGTGAACGCCGCGCTCCGATCGCGCCCATCGGGGGTCACTCCGTTGCACGAGCCTCAATAATTGCTGATTACTTTCCCCCGCCCCTTGTTTTGGGAATTGAATGTCCCCTGCCCTGCTCCCAAGCTGCGCGCGTCCTGAAACTCAAACGCCCGACTGACTCACCTCAATCCCCGCCATGAACTCCCTCCGTCCCCTCCTCGACAGTCCCGTGTTCGACCTCCTCGCCCAAAGTGGCACAGTGACCGGTCCCCAAGCCGCCGCTGCTGCTGGCGTCGGCCTTCTGGTGATGCTCCTCGCCGTCGGCTTCGGCCTCGTCTTCTACGTCTTCTTTTGCTTCTGCATGAAGCGCATCTGTGAGAAGGCCGGACACGCGCCGGGCGGGCTCATCTGGATTCCGCTCGTGAATTTCGTCCCCCAGCTCAAAGCCGCGCAGCTCCCGGTCTGGATGATCATCCTTTTCTTCATCCCAGTGGTGAACATCGGGATGTATTTCTTCTTCTGGTGCAAACTCTGCATCGCGCGCGGCAAGCCCGGCTGGATGGGTGTCTTCGCCCTCTTCCCGCCCTTCCTCATGATCTACCTCGCCTTTGCCGACTGACCGGGCGGCCCTTCCCGCTTCCCCATCATGCCCGACCGTCCGTCTCCCGACGCCTTCGAAGCCGGCGCCTTCCACCCCGACCACGGCACGCGCCGCATCTCCGGCACGCTGCGCATCGAGGGCGGCATGGTCAACTTCGTGGGCGACGACGGCTTCTTCGCCTTCCCCCTCGACACCGTTCAGGTCAGCCTCGGCGGCGCGAGTGACCGCCTCGTCTTCTTCGCCCACGCCAACTTCCCCAAGGCCTCCATCTTCACCAGCGACCAAGCCGTCCTCCATCACCCCGCCTTCGCGCAGCACCCCACGCTCGCCCGCGCGCGCGACCGCATCCGCCGGCGCAAACTCGTCTCGCGCTGCATCACCCTGGGCATCCTCGCCCTCCTCCTCGCCGCCCTCGCCGGCGGGTGGCTGGCGAAAGACCCGATGGTCAAGGCCATTGCCAGCCAGGTGCCCGCCGAATGGGAAAAGAAGCTCGGCGACGTCGCCTTCACCCAAGTCAGCCTCACCAGCAAGCTCCTCACCGACGCCGAGGTGCAACGTCAGCTTGAACAGCTCGCCAAGCCGCTCATGGCCGTCGTCCCGCAGGAGCGCTGCCAGTTCAAACTCCACATCATCGAGGACGCCTCGCTCAACGCCTTCGCCCTGCCCGGCGGCAACGTCGCCCTCCACACCGGCCTCCTCCTCACCGCTGATTCGCCCGAGGAAGTCCTCGGCGTCCTCGCGCACGAACTCTCCCACGTCACCCAGCAGCACGGCCTGCGCGGCATCGTCCAGGGCCTCGGCCTCTACGGCATCGTCAGCCTCTTCTTCGGCGATGTCTCGGGCCTCGCCGCCATCCTTGTGAACAACGCCCCGTTCCTCCTCTCGCAGAAATTCTCCCGGGACCACGAGCGCGAGGCAGACGAGCAAGGCTTCCGCTACCTCGAAGCGGCGAAGCTCAACCCGCGCGGCATGATCACCTTCTTCGAGAAGATGCGGCGCGAGGAAGAGAAGCTGCGCGAGAAGCTGCCCGGCGGCGAAGCGCTGGACGCGTTGAACTTCCTCAGCACCCACCCCGCCACCACGGAACGCACCGAGCACCTGGAGCAACTCCTGGCGAAATCCCCGCGCAAAGCCGGCTTCACCGCCGTGGACCTGAACTTCAAGGAATTCCAAAACGCCCTCCGCGCGAAGCTCTCGCAGCCGGACGCGAAGCCGGGCAAGTAATGGCAGGGCGCCCATGTGGGGTCGGCCGCCTGGGCTGGCAGGGCTGACCGGTGGTCCGCCGGCCAGCCCCTTCAGACCAACCCCCTCCCCCCACCCGGCGCGCGCACGGTGCCCGCCCGCAGCAACTCTTGGCAGGACATCTTCAGGTTCGTTGGTTACCACCACCGACACCACCGCCACCGTTAATAACCCGAAAGAAACTTCCGCTTCGTCCCCATAACCGCGCCCTCCGCAAGTCGGCAACCCAGCCCCGCCCAACCGGCGGGGCTTTTTGTTTCCAAGCGCCGCCCCGGGCAAGTCCCGGAGCCCCCAGTGCGAGGCGAGCAGCGCATGCCACGTTGCCCGGTAGGGCGGGGTGTCCGCACCCCGCCATCGGCCACCCGGACGCCCCGGAACCTCGGCGGCGCGCTGCGGACAGCGCGCCCTACCCCCCCGAGCTACCCCAGCGCAACTTGACCCCCACACCCTCCGAACGCGGAAGCCTACTTGCTCTCCTCCATCGGATGGAGGAGAGGGCCGGGGAGAGGTGGTGCGTTATCACTGGGTTATCACGATCCCCTCTCCCCAGTCCTACCCATTCACTTGGTAGGGCCGTCGCTGGGCGCGGCCTCGTCAGTCTATTTAGCCACCGAGGCCTTGCACAGCAAGGCCCTACCAAGTGAATGGGTAAGGCTGGGGTGAGAGAGCAAGGCCGCTGCGCTCTTCGGCGCAAGGACGATCCCAGCCTGCCCACGTTTTCACCCTCACCCCGGCCCTCTCCCTCGGAGGGCGAGGGCGGGCGCTCGCTGCCGGCTCGGGCAGCCGAGCGTTCTGTTTCGCCGGGGGTAGGCCGCGCTGTCCGCCGCGCGCCGCCGGGCGGCAACGAGGTCCGTCACCCGCAGCCGTGGGATGATGGGCCGGGGGGTGCGCACCTTCCATTCTGAGAGGCGTTCATCGGCGGCCAAGTTGAGCTGAGGGCGACGTGGTTTGAGCACAGGTCAGGGCGTTGTGCGCTCAGACTGGCCGGGGATCGACTCAGACTGGCGGGGGATCGGCTCATGCCGCCCTGGAGTTGACTCAGGTTGCTTCAGGATCGGCTCATTTTGCGGCGAGATGCGCTCATATCAGCGCAGTCTCGACTCATATTGCTCCAATATGAGTGGCCGGCCAGGCCA
>JAYTIO010000353.1:0-5118 GCA_043731805.1 Pedosphaera sp.
CCCGCCAATTTGACTTCCTCATCCTCGGCAGCGGCATCGCGGGGCTGACCTTTGCGCTCAAGGTCGCGCCGCGCGGGCGCGTGGCCATCGTCACCAAGAAGAGCCGTGCCGACTCGAACACGAACTGGGCACAGGGCGGCATCGCCGCCGTCACCAGCCGCGAGGATTCCATCGAGATGCACGTGCGCGACACGCTCGACGCCGGTGCGGGCCTGTGCCGCGAAGCCATCGTCCGCACCATCATTGGCGAAGGGCCGGCGCGGATTCAGGAGTTGATGGAGCTGGGCACGAAGTTCAGTGAGCGCGAACTCCCCGACGGCAACGGTAAGGAACTCGACCTCACGAAGGAAGGCGGCCATTCCAAGCGCCGCGTGCTGCACGCGAAGGACGCCACCGGCGCGGAGATTGAACGCGCCTTGCTCGACGCCATCGCTCGCGAGCCGAACATCACCGTGCTGGAAAACCACTTCGCCGTGGACCTCATCACGACGCAGAAGCTCGGCTACGTGGGCCCGAACCGCTGCCTCGGCATCTACGTGTTGAACAAGGCCAGCGGGCAGGTGGAGACCTTCGCCGCGCCGGTCATCGTCCTGGCCACCGGCGGCTGCGGGAAAGTCTATCTCTACACGACGAACCCCGACATCGCGACCGGCGACGGCGTGGCGATGGCCTATCGTGCGGGCGCGCAGGTGGCGAACATGGAGTTCATGCAGTTCCATCCCACCTGCCTCTTCCATCCCAAGGAGCGCACGCTACTCATCACCGAGGCGGTGCGGGGTGAGGGTGGTTACCTGCTCGGCACGGACGGCCAGCGCTTCATGCCCCGCTACGACGCGCGCGCGGAACTCGCGCCGCGCGACATCGTAGCCCGTGCGATTGACAGTGAGATGAAACGCACCGGTGCGGACAACGTGTGGCTGGACATCACGCACCAGCCAGCCCGCTTCATCATCTCGCACTTCCCGACCATCTATGAGCGCCTGCTGCGCCTCGGCGTGGACATGACGAAGGAGCCGATTCCCGTCGTGCCGGCGGCGCATTACCAGTGCGGTGGCGTGGTGACGGACGTGAACGGTGTCACCGACATCGCGGGCCTCTACGCCGTTGGCGAAGTTGCCTGCACCGGCCTGCACGGCGCGAACCGGCTCGCGAGCAACTCCCTTCTCGAAGCCCTCGTCTGCGCTCACCGTGCGGCGCGGCTCGTCCTGGAAAACCCTTCGCCGCAGACCGAGGTGAACATTCCGCCGTGGCAGTCCGGCAAGGCGCAGAACGCGGACGAACTCGTCGTCGTCTCCCACAACTGGGATGAGATCCGCCGGCTCATGTGGGACTACGTGGGCATCGTGCGGACGAACAAGCGGCTGCAACGCGCGAAGGCCCGCATCGCGCTTCTGCAAGAGGAAATCCAGCAATACTACTGGGACTTCACCGTCACCAGCGACCTACTGGAGCTGCGGAACATCGCCACCGTGGCCGAGCTCATCGTGGCCTGCGCGCTGCGCCGCCCGGAGAGCCGCGGGCTCCACTACAACCTGGACTTTCCGCTGCCGGACCCGGCGTGGGCACAGCGGGACACGGTGGTGCGGAAGAGCGGGTGAGGGGCCGAAGGCGTCCGCGCGCGGGCGGTCCCCGCCCGCAGCAGCTCCGCCCCCTTAGAGTGGCGAATTCTTCCGAAGGCCTCCCTTGCTGGCGCGCGCTGCGACCGGGGAGAGGTCGCGCTCGGGGGACTCATCTCCACTCACGCCCACTTGCCTTGGCCCCGGGTGAGCGACTAGGTTTGCGACCTTTATGACGAAGCACATTCTCGCTCGCACCGCCCGCGCCGGCCTCGGTCTGTGGCTCTTCACCGCCTTCGCTCACAGCGCAGAGTTGCCCAAAAACCCTTCCAGCGGCTCGCAGCCGGTGCGCATCAACCCCGGCGCGGCCACCACCGAGGCCGAACTGGCCGCCCGGAAGTTCAAGCTCGCCCCCGGCCTCAAGGTGGACCTCTGGGCCGCCGAGCCGATGCTGGCCAACCCCGTGTCCTTCTGCATTGACGAGCGCGGTGGCATCTACGTCGCCGAGACGCACCGGCTCCATCAGGGCGTTACGGACATCCGCAGCCACATGAACTGGCTCGACGAGGAGCTGGCCAACCAGACCACCGACGACATGCGGAAGCTCTTCGTCCGCTACAACTACGACGGCAAGACCAACGTCTCCGAGCGCATCACGCTCTTGCAGGACCGCACCACGGCCGGCCGCGCCACGCACGCCACCGTGTTCGCCGACGGGATTTTCAACTCCACCGTGGACGGCATCGGCGCGGGGTTGCTGGCGCGCCGGGGCAACGTCTGGTTCGCCAACATCCCCAACCTCTGGCTGCTCCGGGACAACGACGGCGACGGCAAGACCGACGGGCCGAAGGACGTGCGCAAGCCGCTGCTCACCGGCTTCGGCGTGCGCGTGGGCTTCCTCGGCCACGACTTGCACGGGCTGCGGATGGGGCCGGACGGCAAGCTCTACTTCAGCATCGGCGACCGGGGGGCCAACGTGAAATCCCTCGAAGGCAAGACCGTCGCCAACCCCGAGATGGGGGCCATCTACCGCTGTAATCAGGACGGCAGCGACTTGGAGATTTTCCACTTCGGCCTGCGTAACCCGCAGGAGCTGGCCTTCGATGAGTTCGGCAATCTCTTCACCGGCGACAACAACTCCGACGGTGGCGACCCCGCGCGCTGGGTTTATGCGGCCGAGGGCGGCGACACCGGCTGGCGCATCGGCTGGCAGTTCATCGAGAGCGCGCCCTGGACGCAGCGCCGCGGCCCGTGGCTCGGTGAGCGCATGTGTTTCCCCGAGGACCGCGCGGCGCACACGCTGCCGCCCATCGCGAACATCGCCAATGGTCCCAGCGGTCTTGCCTACTATCCCGGCACCGGCCTCGCCGAGAAATACGACCGTCACTTCCTGCTCTGCGACTTCAAGGGGTCCAGCACCGCGAGCGGCATCTGGAGTTTTAAGATGCAGCCCAAGGGCGCGAGCTTCGAGTTGGTCGAGAAGGAGCAGTTCATCTGGAACACGCTCGTGACCGATGTGGACTTCGGCTACGACGGTCACGTTTATTTCTCTGACTGGATTGAAGGCTGGGCCATGACCGGCAAGGGCCGCATCTACCGCGTCTCCGACCCCGTCGCGGTGAAGTCCAAGGATGTGGAAGCCGTCGGTGCGCTCTTCGCCGTGGACATGAGCCTGCGCGCGCCCGCTGAACTCAAGAGCCTGCTCGCCCACCGCGACCTGCGTGTGCGGCAGGAAGCGCAGTTCACGCTGGTGGAGAAGGGCGCGGACGGCCAGGCCGCGCTCGCGGAAACCGCCGCGAAGGGGAAGACGGTGCAGGCCCGCGTCCACGGCGTTTGGGGCCTCGGCCAGTTGGGGGTTCAAGGTTCAAAGTTCAAGGTTCAAAGTTTGGCGGCGCTCCGGCCGCTGCTGGCTGACTCCGAAGTCGAAGTCCGGGCGCAGGCGGCGAAGGTGCTCGGCGATGCGCGGGACACGGCGGCGGGGGCGGCGCTCATCACGTTGCTGGGCGATGCCAGCCCGCGCGTCCGCCACCTGGCTGCGATTGCCGTCGGCAAGATTCGCGTGCCCGAGGCTGTGCCGGCGCTGCTCCAACTCCTCGCCGACAACGCGGACAAGGACGCCGTGCTCCGCCACTCCGGCGTGATGGGTCTGCTCGGTTGCGCCGACGCGAAGGCTCTTGCTGCTCTCAAGACTCAGGCTTCGCCCGCCGTGCGCTTGGCCGCGGTAGTCGCACTCCGCCGGTTGGAGCACGCCGACGTGAGCCTGTTCCTCGCCGATGCCGATAGCCGCGTTGTGCTTGCTGCTGCGCGCGCCATCAGCGAAGTGCCCATCGTCGCGGCGCTGCCGGCGCTCGCCGCGTTGCAGCCAGACTTCAGTAAGTTCACGGATGACCAACGCTCGGCGCTGGCCCGCCGCATCCTCAGCGCCAACTACCGCGTCGGTGACGCCGCCGCCGCCAACCGCCTCGCCGCGTTGGCGAACGACTCTGCCGTCCCCGAAGCCGTGCGCGCCGAAGCGTTCGACCTGCTCGCCGAGTGGGCCAAGCCCTCCGGCCGCGACCGCATCACCGGTCTCTGGCGGCCGCTGCCCGCGCGCGATGCAAAGCCCGCCGCCGCCGCCGCGCAGCCCGTGCTCGCCGCTGCGTTGCGCACGGGCACGACGCCCATCCGCCTCGCCGCCGTGAAGGCCGCGACGCAGCTCGACGTGGTCGAGGTCAGCCCGGTGCTCTTTGAACTCGTCTCCGACCCGAAGGCCGATTCCGGCGTCCGCGTCGGCGCGTTGAACCGCCTCGCTGCCGTGCAGGACGCGCAGCTCTCCGCTGCACTCGAACTCGCCGCGAAGGACAAGGCCGAGCCGTTGCGCATCGCCGCCACCAGCATTCGCGCGAAGAGCGGGAAGGGCAGCGCCGTCGCGCCGCTGCTGGCCATCATTGCCAAAGGCACGGTGGGTGAGAAACAGAACGCCATCGCCACGCTGGGCGGCATTCCCGGCGCGGAAGCCGACGGCGTGCTGGCCTCGCTCGTTTCCGAACTCGTGGCCGGCAAGCTCGCGCCGGCGCTGCATTTGGAGTTGCTCGAAGCCGCCGACAAGCGCGCCGACGTTCAAGTGAAGGCGGGCCTGGAGAAGTTCAAAGCCCAGCGCAAGCCCGATGACTTGCTCTGGAGCTACCGCATGGCGCTCTCCGGCGGCAACGCGGTGAACGGCAAGAAGATTTTCCTCGAACGCATCGAGGCCTCCTGCGTCCGCTGCCACAAGGTTGGCACCGAGGGCGGCGAGGTCGGCCCGGTGCTCGACGGCATCGCGAGCAAGCAGACGCGCGAGTATCTGCTGGAGTCGCTCGTGGTGCCGAACGCGAAGATCGCGCCGGGCTTCGAGAGCCTGACCGTGGTGCTGAAGGACGGGCGGAACTTCGCGGGCGTGACCAAGCCGGGCGGGCCGGACGAGGTGGTGATCCACTCGGCCGAGGACGGCGTGATGAAGTTCAAGAAGGCGGACATCGCCAAGGTTCTGAAGGGCCAGTCCGCCATGCCGGACACGCTGATCAATGTGCTCTCCAAGCGCGAC
>JAYTIO010000354.1:0-2197 GCA_043731805.1 Pedosphaera sp.
GGGCCAAGCTCATCTGGGCCACCTCGACGCCGGTGCCGGATCAGATGAGTTCGCCGCGCAGTCCGCCCAACCGCTCCGGCATGGTCAAGCGCTACAACGAGGCGGCGGCGCGGGTGATGCAGGAATACAACGTGCCCGTGAACGACCTCAACGCCCACGTCGCACCCGTCGTGGCCAAACTGCAACGGGCGCACGATGTCCACTTCGGCCTCGAAGGCTCGGAGTTTCTGGCGAAGCAGGTCGCAGCGGAAATCGCGAAGTCGTTGCCGGGAAAATAGGCGTGTGGGTTTCCGGCCACGTTGCCCATTCATTGCACCGGGGAGAGGAGTCGGGCGACGCGCACGGCGGCCTTGAACCACCACGGCCGGCCCGCATATTCACGGGCCAGATCCACCAGGCGGCAGCGGGCGAAGTCGGCTTCCAGCATCACAGCCACGGCGTGGGCGAAGTCGGCATCAGCAACCAGCAGCGCGAGTTCGAAGTTCAGGTGAAACGAGCGGTAGTCCACGTTGATCGAGCCGACGCTGGCCAGGTCGTCGTCCACGAGCGCGACCTTCTGATGGAGGAAGCCCGCCGTGTAGCGGTGGAGTTCGATGCCCGCTTGCTCCAGCGCGTCGTAATAGCTAAACGAGGAAAGATACGGCAACCAGTGGTCCGGGCGGTCCGGGAGCATCACCTTCACATCCACCCCGCGCAAGGCGGCCAGTTGCAGCGCGGCCAGCACGGCGGGGTCGGGCACAAAGTAGGGACTGGCCAGCCAGAGCCGGCGGCGGGCGGCATTGATCAGCCGCAGGAACGTTAGGGCGCAGACATCCAAATCGTCCGCCGGGCCGGTGGCCAGCACCTGCACGGTCATGCCCGGCGTGGCCGCGAGCGCCGGCTGCCAGTCGAGCGCGAGGATTTCGCCCGTGGCCCAATGCCAGTCCTCGACGAAGGGCATTTGCAACGCCTGCACTGCCGGGCCGGTCACGCGAGCGTGCGTATCCCGCCACGGGCCGAACCGTGCTGCCTCGCCGTTGTATTCCACGCCCACGTTCAGGCCGCCGGTGAGCGCCAGCCGGCCGTCGGCGACGAGCAGCTTGCGGTGGTTCCGGAAGTTGAGCTGGAAGCGATTGCCGCGGCCGCGGGTGGTGCGGAAGGGTTCCACGCGCGCCCCGGCGGCGCGGAGTTCGGAGAAGAAACCGCCCGGCAGCGCGTGGCAGCCGACCTCATCGAACAGGAAGCAGACCCGCACCCCGGCCCGCGCCCGGGCCACGAGGCGCTGCACGAGTTCGCGCCCGAGCCGGTCGTCGCGCACGATGAAGAACTGCACCAGGAGGTAGCGCTCGGCGTGTTCGATGGCGTCGAACAACGCGGGGAAAGTCTCCGCGCCATCGCGCAGCACCGTGACGGTATTGCCCCGGGTGGCGGGAAAGAGTGTGAGCGAATGGCGTAGCGTGGCCGGCGGGGCGTCGGGCCAGAGGTCTGCCCGCGGCGGGGTCAGCGCCGTGAACGCCTGCGCCGCCACGCGGTCGAGCGGGGTGTCCGCTTCCGGGCGGGCATGGCGGTAGCCGATGAATTTGGACCGGCCAAAAACCCAGTAGAGCGGGACGGCGGCGTAAGGGAAGGAGGCGAGCGCCAACGCCCAGCCGATGGCTCCCTGCGGACTGCGCACCTTCAGGACGGCATGGACGGCGTGCAACAGGCCCAACCCATGGACCAGCGCGAGGTGAGCGCCCCAAAGGTGGGTCAGGTGTTCAAGCCACATGACCGACCCTTACCGAAGCTCGCCGCAGCCGCGATGCGGGAATCCGGCGGCGTGATGGTTCATCCGCCGGCCGGCCTTCGCCTAACTTCCCACACTGGCCAATTCCGCCCGCGCACTTGGCCCCGCTGACGGCCCGCCACCAGCGAGCCTGCGGCGGGTGCTGGCCCATCGGACCCTGCCCGTTCCACGATTGCGTTCGAGCGGTCGCCCGGTCGCTCGAATCGCGCCGCATTCCACGGGCCGGGCAGGAGGTTGAACGCAGCCTCCGCCCGCGTCTGACCCGCGTTTCACTTGCCCTGCTTGGCCGCGTGGGACTTGAGACTAGCAGCGACTTGCTGGAGCTACCAGCGGCGGCCAGCGTGCTATGGGCCACCGAGGAGCGAAAACCCGCGTGCTAGAGTTGGTCGCGGTGGGAGCGCAGGCAGACTTCTAGGTCCGCCAGACTTTCGC
>JAYTIO010000355.1:0-3388 GCA_043731805.1 Pedosphaera sp.
GACTGGCTGATGGCGCTCACGCTCGGCGCGGCGGGCGTGGGGACGGGTTGGGCGGAAGCGAAGCGTTGCCCGTAAAGGTCGGTGCCCGCCGCCACGCCCGTGAAGCTCGCCCAGACCACCAGCAACCGCCCCACGCTGTCCGCGCCCACGGCGGGGTGAAGCTGCCGGTTGAAGGTGGTCGTGTTGATGAGGAACTCGTCTCCGGTTGGAGCGCCGGTCACGGTCAAGGCCCGGCCATAAACTCCTTCATAGGAACCGTCCTGGCCCAAGCTGGTCCAGACCACCAGATGCGCGTTCCCCTGCGTTGCGATGCGCGGCGCATACTGGTCTCCGTAAGTGGTGGCGTTCACGACAGCGGGCGGGGCCACCGGCTCGCCACCGGCGTCGTAGCTGCGCGCGAGGATATCCAGACTGTTGGTGCTCACCACTGCGTCGCGCTGCTCCCACACGACGGTGAAACCGCCGTCGGGAGTGGCGGCCAAGGCGGGATTGCTGCAATGGTAAGGCTGCGTGTTGACCTTGAACTCATTGCCGGTCGCAGCCCCAGCTGCGGTGTAGCGCCGCGCGAAAATGTCCACCGCGTAGGATTCCGACAGGGTTTCAAGCACGTTCGGATCCACGCCCCGGACGGACTCGGACACCCAGGCGATAACGAAGCCCCCGCCCGGGAGCGCGGCAAGGGCGGGGCGGGTCTGGTTGTAGAGGCTGGCCTGGTTCACGATCCACTCGCCCCCGAGCAACGCGCCCGCCGCCGAGAGCCGCTGCGCGCAGATGCCTTGCAGATGACCGTCGGCCTCCATGCGGCTCCACGTCACGACCACCTCGCCGCCCGTGAGCACGGCGACGGCGGGGTTGAGGCTCGGCTGGTTCGTGTCCACGCCGACGAGGACATCGCCGGTGGCAAACGTCCCGTCCGGGTTGAGGAAGCGCGCGTAAATTTTCTGAAAGCCGAGCGCGCCGCCCTGCCACACAAACACCGCACCGCCATTGGGCAGCACCGCCACCTGCGGAAATTCCTGGTGTCCCGCGCCGAGCTGGTTCACCCGGAACGGCGCGAGCGTGCCGGAGAGATTGTCATTGAGCCGCTGCGCACTGATGCCGCTGCCGTCGCCATCGGTGACGTTGTCCTGCCAGACGACATAGCCGCCCGTTGCACCGAAGGCCAATGCCGGGCGGGTCTGGTCCCCCGCCAACGCGCCCGAGAGCGAATATTCGCCGGCCAAGGGGGCCACGTTCCCGATTCCTCCCGGACCCTGCGCGAACGCGACACTGCCTCCCAAAAGGATGGGCAGCAGGGCCAACAGCCCCGCGATGGCACGGAAAACAGGCGACATACGCTTTCGGTAAGGACTAACAAAGTGGCATCTCATTGTCCACGCTTTCTTGCCCGCGCTGGCTACGGATAACTACGGAGAGTAGAACACAAAACCCCTTTGCTGACGGGGTGTTGACGGGACTTTCCGAGTTCATAATAGCTCCCCCTGCGCCGCCGGTTGAGCCGGCTCCAGCTCACGCGCCAGCGAGCGAAAACCCCAGCCCTGAAACAACCCGAGCAGCCGCCGAGTGTCTCCGCCCCCCACCGCAGTATCCGCCAGCCGGAATTCCCCGCCGACATCGTCCCGCAGCCGGACGAGCTCCAGGTTCCGCCGCACGTCCGCCTCCGCCCCGGCCAGCGCCTGCCGCACGCGGTCCGACTTCACCTCCGCCAGTCGGGGGTAAAGCGCCGCCACCGAGCCGAACTGCCGCAGCAGCTCCGTCGCTGTCTTGGGGCCCACGCCGGCAACACCCGGGATGTTGTCCACGCTGTCCCCCATCAGGCTCAACCAGTCCACAATCTGCTCCGGCCGCACCCCGGTTTTGGCGACCACTTCGGCGTCCGTCCAAACGCGTTCCACCTTGTCGTTGGGATTCATCAACCCAATGGCCGGGGTGACGAGCTGCATGAAATCCTTGTCCGAACTGGCGATGACCACGCGCGCGCCCGCGTCGGTCGCCCGCCGTGCCGCCACGGCGATCCAGTCGTCCGCCTCCACACCATCGTGACACCAGGAGGCCAGACCCGCCGCACCGAGATACCCGACGATGGCGTCCAACTGCCGCGCCAGCCCCTCCGGCATTGGCGGGCGCTGCGCCTTGTAGCCCGGGAGCGCGGCCATGCGCTCCGGGGCGAGGCCACCGTCCCAGATCACCACCAGATGCGTGGGCTTCACCGCCGCGCGGAGCTTCGCGAGCATCTTGATGAAGCCGTAGATCGCGTTCGTGGGCGAGCCGTCTGGGGCGTTGAGGGAACGGATGGCGTGGAACGCCCGGTAGGCATAGCTGTGCCCGTCCACGATCAGGAGGGACGAACCGCCGGCGGCAGGGGAGTCGAGGACTCCGTGGAGGGCTGTGGGCACCGCGCAGTCAGAGCTTACTGGCCCACCAAACGCGGCTGCGGCGGGGCGGCGGAGGCGAAGGGCATATCCTCGTCCGTATGCACGCGGTTGCCGGCGGGATCAATGATGGTGGGTGTCACGAAGATGACGAGGTTCTTCTTCTTGTTGGTCTTGGTCTCGCTGCGGAAGAGTCGGCCCACCAGCGGTAGGTCGCCGAGCACGGGCACCTTGTCCTTGGTGTTCTGAATGTCCTCGGAGATGAGGCCGCCGAGCATGACGGTCTGGGCGTCCCAAACGACGCACTGCGTGACCACCTGACGGACGCGCGTGCGCGGCAACGGAACCGTGGCCGTCAAGGAGACGCCCACCGTGCCGGCCCCGACCGACTGGGCCTGAATCGCGCCGGCGAACTCGGGCGGCACGGCATCGTAGCCGATGAACTGGGTGATCGAGGGGATGAGCGCCATGTTGATGGTGTAGCCGTCCGCCCCCACCGTCGGGAGCACGTCCAGCACGGGGCCGGTGGGCAGGGGTTGCGTGATTGGGGTAATGCTCGCCGCAATCGCACCGCCACCCGCGCCGCCACCCGTGCCGCCGCCCGCGCCGCCACCCGCGCCGCCGCCCGCCGGCGTCTGGCCGGTGGTGATGCCGGTGATAATGGTCTGGATGTCCGTGACCTGAATCTGTGCCTGCCGCCCACTAACCGTGACGACTTTGGGCGCGGAGAGCACGTCCGTGCCGTCCCGCTGCTCCAAGGCCTTGATGACGACACGGAACTGCGGGTCGGTGAGGATGCCTGAGATGGTCGCCAGCGCCGGGGCCGTGTTGCGCTGGAGCACGCCGCTGGTCAGGTCGCCGTCCGAGCCGCGCGGAAGAATGGGGATGTTGGGCGAGGGAAAGGTTCCGAGGGGATTGGCCCGCGAGGGCACTCCGTGATAGGAAGGGGCGGTGCCGCCCTGGCCGTTGAGCGGGCCGAACAGCGTGTTACCCAAGAACCAGTCGCAACCCAGCGC